>JBKOWA010000176.1:0-5545 GCA_046724155.1 Actinomycetota bacterium | reverse complement strand
CTCCTCGACGGTCACCGCCGAGACGTAGGACAGCCCGGCGCCTGCGTTGTCGGCCTGCCGCAGGTGTCGTAGGAACGTCAGAGTGGTGTCGCCGTAGTGCACGACGGACCGCTCGATGGACCTGACGAAGTCCTGCGCCCGGGAGTCGTCCACGTCCTTGATGGTCAGAGCGTCGTCGCGGCCGGTGTATGCAAAGTACGCGCCGATGGTGGCGGTGAAGCCGGAGGCTGAGTACTGCGGATTGGTCTTGCCCAGTCGGAACGGGCCCCACTCGGGGTGGCCGTGGGCGCCCCAGCCGCGCCGATCGCGAGCCAGCGCGGCCAGGTCGTTCCATCCGATCCGCGCCTTGGGCCAGCCCAGCGCCTCGGCCATCGGCTTCGGCATCGCGATGACCAGGGGGGTGCGGAACAGCGGCGGCGCGTCGTCGGGCAGCAGCCCCGGCCGGGCGAGGTAGCGGGTTCGGTCGAGCCAGGTGGAGGAGGCCGGGCTCCAGACATCCGGGCGGGGCCCGTCGGACTCCGGCCAGCCCCGGGTCAGCTGGGTCAGGATCTGACCGGAGTTCTTCGGCTCGACCCTGATCGACATGCAGTGGCCGCCGAACTCGCGGGGTCCGAGGTCGCGGGCCAGATCGTCGAGAAGGCTCGCCTTGTCCTGGGAGGCGAAGACCAGCAACTGGTCGGTCGGGCTGGTGCAGCGGGCCAGCGTCGTGCCCGCGCCTGGGGAGTGGCGGGAATCGGGCCAGGTGGCGACGACCAGGCTCGTGCCGGCGAGCAGGGTCACCCCGGCCAGCGCGAGAGCGGAGTTCCGGCGGTTGAACACTCGCCCCCGGTTCGGTCTGGGCGGGGCCGGGTCACGGTCATGGCCCGTCACAGGTACCCCCTTGGCAGCACCTGCTGAGGAAAGTGCGTCGATGGTCACCTGGGAGAGGGCGTCGGTCAGCGACGACAGCCATTGGCTCAGGTTCGTCGGTCGCTGGTCCGGCGGCGCGGTCAACGCCTGCATGAGCTGGCGGCGTAGCCGCGGACGGCGTGCGCTGACGGGATGTTCGCGCAGCAGTTGTTCGATTCGGGCCAGATCGGGCCCTCTGCCCGGGGTTCTGACCGGCGGAGGCTCACCCAGGATGAGATGAACGATCGTGGCTGCGAATGCGAAACGGTCGGCTTCCGGGGTGGTGAGAGTGTCGTACTGGAACAGTTCCGGTGCCGCATACGGTGCGGTGGCTCCCGCCACCGCCGTGCCGTCGGAGATGCGCATCAGCCCCAGATCGACCAGCACCGTCGAGCCGTCCTCGCGTATCACGATGTTTCCCGGTTTGACGTCGCCGTGCGCGATGGGTTCGACGGTCTCCCTGCCGGAGTGCATCTCGTCCAATGCTGCGGCGACGTTCCGGAGCGTCTGCAGCCGGCGAGTCAGCGTGCTCTGCGGGTTCTCCCCCAGCCAGTCGCGCAGGCTTTCGCCCTTCACGAGGTCCATCACCACGTAGCGGTGCTGGACCGATCCGGCTTGGCCCGTCCGGTGCATGCGAGCTCCGATGAAGACCTCCACGACTCGCACGAGCCCTGGATGGCTGACATTGAGCAGGAGATCGGCATAGCGGTTCCACGAGGCGTCATCGCGGCCGATCTGGGCGCCAGGCAAGATCTTGAGGGCATCCGGGGCAGGGCTGCGACGGCCAGCGCCGCTCGACCTACTCTGCCTGGGACAGGGACAGGGCGAAGAGGCCGGCTGGGTCGGTCCACCACTCGCGCAGCCGGAAGCCGGCGGCGGCCAGCTCGGCGGTCACGCCGGCGCGGCGGAACTTGGCCGAGATCTCGGTGCGCAGCTGCTCGCCGGCGGCGAACGTGACGGTCAGGTCCAGGTCGTCCAACCGGACCTCCTGGGCGGCCAGCGACTCCAGCCGCATCTCGATCCATTCGTTGTGGGGGTCCCACAGCGTGACGTGTCGGAACGCCTCGGGGTCGAAGTCGCCCTTCAGCTCCCGGTTGACCACGTACAGCACGTTGCGGTTGAACTCGGCGGTCACCCCGGCCGCGTCGTCGTAGGCCGGCAGCAGCACGGCCGGGTCCTTCACCAGGTCGGTGCCGAGCAGGAGCCAGTCGCCGGTGGACAGCCCGCCCCGGACCCCGGCCAGGAACTCCGCCCGCGCCGCCGGTTCGAAGTTGCCGACGGTGCCGCCGAGAAACGCGGTCAGCGCCCGGCCACCAGTGGCTCCCGCTGAACTGGTACGGCCGGCCCCTGACGGCCCGCTCCTGCCGGCGCCCGGCGAACTGGTGCTGCCGGCGCCCGGCGAATTGCGGCTGCCGGCATCCGGCGGGTCGGTGTCGTCCGGGATCCGGTCCAGGTGGTGTTCGAAGTCGGCGGCCATCGCGTGCACGGTCAGCCCGGCGTACTCGCGGCTGACCGCCTCACCGGTCTCGACCAGCGTCGTCACGCTGACGTCCACCGGCACGTACCGGCGCAGCGTGCCGGCGGCGCGCAGCGCGTCCAGCAGCAGCCGGGTCTTGGCCGCCGAGCCGGCGCCCAGCTCCACCAGGGTGTCCGCGCCGGTACGGGCGGCGATCTCGCCGGCCCGGGCGGTCAGGATGGCCCGCTCGGCTCGGGTCGGGTAGTACTCGGGGAGCTCGGTGATCCGCTCGAACAGCACGCTGCCCTGCTCGTCGTAGAACCACTTCGGCGGCAGCACCTTGGGGGTGGCGGTCAGCCCGTCGTGGACGTCCCGGCGTAGCGCGGAGATCAGGAAGTCGGCGGGCAGGTGGTTGTCCAGGATGAACGAACTCACGGAAGCCTCTCGAGTCGGACGCCGTCCGGCGTCGCGTGCAGCAGGTGCCGGTCCGGCACATCGTGCCAGCCGGGATCGTCGTCGTACGGCTCGGAGCAGACGACGACCCCGCCGGGGAGCTCCCGCCAGGACAGCGCCTCGCCGTGCGTGGTGGCGACGAACTCGGTGCCGTCGGCCACCAGCAGGTTGAGCCGGTCGGTCAGCGGGCCGGCCAGGTTGGTCACCTCCACCATCGCAGCGGGCAGGCTGGCACCGGCCGCCAGCCACTGCATGGCCAGCAGCCAGACCAGCAGCGCGTCGTTGGGCGCGTCCAGCTTGAGCAGCTCCTCCATGGGCAGCCCGGGGGCCAGCTCCCGCCAGCGGTGCACGGCGCCGTTCAGGCTGAACAGGTACTGCCCGCGCATGAAGGGAGCGCAGGAGACCTCACCGCCCGCCATCCCCGGGGTGGCGCAACGCACCGCCGCCATGATGGCGCTGCTGCGCACCACCCGGCCCAGCTCCGGCAGCGACTGGTCGGCCCAGATCGGGATGTCCCGGCGGTACCGGCCCGGGATGGAGTCGCCCTCCGCATACCACCCGACACCGAACCCGTCCGCGTTGACGTGCCCCCTGCGTTGCCGCTTCGGCAGGTAGGACTGCTCGAGCAGGCTGTGCGGCGGGTCGAGCACCAGCTCGCGCAGCGGCCGGGGCCGGCCTAAGTACGCCAGGTGCCGGCACATCAGGCTCCCACCTCCGGCGCCGCATCCCGGGCGCAGCGGAAGCCGGCGAAGATCTGCCGCCGGATCGGGTAGTCCCAGTTCCGGAACGTGCCGCGGCAGGCCACCGGGTCGGCCGCCCAGGACCCGCCGCGTAGCACCTTGTAATCAGGGCCGAAGAACACCTCGGAGTACTCCCGGTACGGGAATGCGGTGAACCCGGGGTATCCGGTGAAGTCGCTGGCGGTCCACTCCCACACGTCGCCGACCAGCTGCCGGACGCCGAGCGGGGAGGCGCCGGCCGGGTAGGAGCCGACCGGGGCGGGCCGCAGCCGGGCCCCGCCGAGGTTGGCCAGCTCCGGGGTGGGGTCCGCGTCGCCCCACGGGTAGCGGCGGGACCGTCCGGTCGCCGGGTCGTACCGGGCTGCCTTCTCCCACTCCGCCTCGGTGGGCAGCCGCTTGCCGGCCCACCGGGCGTACGCGTCGGCCTCGTACCAGCTGACGTGCTGTACCGGCTCGTCCGGCGGGACCGGCTCGACGCGCCCGAACCGGCGGCGAGCCCAACGATCGCCGTCGCGCTGCCAGAACAGCGGCGCCTCCAGGCCGGCGCGCTGCCGGTGGGCCCACCCCTCCGCGGCCCACCAGCGCGGGTCGTGGTAACCACCGTCGGCGATGAACGCTGCGTAGTCACCGGCCGACACCGGCGCGGTGTCCAGCCAGAACGCGGCCACCTGCGCCTGGTGTGCCGGCCGCTCGTTGTCCAGCGCCCACGGCTCCACCGACGTGCCCATGGTGAACGGACCGGCGGGGACCATCACCTCTTCAGCCGGCAGCGGCGCCCAGGGCACCGGGCCGGCGGGCGTATCCAGCACCGGCTCGCCGGCCCGCAACTGGTGGGTGGCCAGCATCGTCTCGCAGTGCTGCTGCTCGTGCTGCGCGATCATGCCGAAGGCGAACCCCTGGTCGGTCAGCCGGTTGCCGGCCAGGGGGGCGCCGGCCAGCACGTCGAACGCCTTCTCGCGCACCGTGCCGAGGTACCGGTCCGCCTCGGCGACGCCGAGCAGCGGCAGCCGCGGCCGCTCCGCCCGGGGGTGCTGGAACGCGTCGTACAGCTCGTCGATGTCGGCCCGCACCGGCTCCCGGCCACCGACGTCGCGCACCAGCCAGAGCTCCTCCTGGTTGCCGACGTGGGCGAAGTCCCAGACCAGCGGCGACATGATCGGCGAGTGCTGGGCGGACAGCTCGGACTCGTCCAGCACCTCGGTGGTCAGCGCGTGGGTGCGTCGGCGGGATGAGGTCAGCTCGGCCGCGATCCGCTCGCGCAGGGCGTCTCCGGTCAGTTCGGTGAGCACGGCCGGGACTCCTCGCCGGGTCGCGGGTCCCGTGGCGCGGGAGCCGGCCGGATCGGTCGCGGACCGGTCCTGGCGACGAACGTCTCGGCGGCTGCGATGGGCGGGCGGTGCGGGTCGGCGGACACTGGCAACCTCCTTGTAACATCGGCCTGCCCGCGACCGTACGTCGGCGCTGCGACAAATCGAACCGACTCCCAATCAAGCCGGCCGGTCCCGGCCGCCGACAAGCCGGCGTCGAAGCACCCCGCCGTCGCACGATCGCGCTGGTCGCGGCCGTTGCAGGGTGATTTTCCCCGCTGCCGGCCACCTGCCGCGTGGATCACCCGGACGGGTGATCCACGCATCCGACCTGGATCCGGCTGCCGGCCTGTGCACGGGCGGCGTCGGCTCCGCTCGTACGGTCAGCTCCGCCCGTACGGCAGCCGGCCGACGTGCATCACCGAGATCATCGTGGCGTCCCGGTCGACCTCATAGAGGACCCGGTGGTCGCCCTGCCGGAGGCGGCGGAAGGCGGTGCCGCCCAGTGCGGTGCTGCCCGGAGGAATCGGCGGTCGCGGGCGGGTGGTGGTCGTGGATGTCGGTCGTTCCGGGACAATGGCCGGGAAGGGGGTGGCTCGTGGAGGACGTCAGGTTCATTGCCGGGCTGCTGTCGTTCAGCGACGCCGCCCGCTTCCTCGGGATACCCCGGCAGACCTTCCAGCGTTGGGCCCGGGGGTACC
>JBKOWA010000093.1:0-2899 GCA_046724155.1 Actinomycetota bacterium | reverse complement strand
GACCAGCGCCGGTCCGGCGGCGGGCCGGAACGTCCGCCGGCGGGACCGCCTCCGCTCGGCGAGGACCGCCGCGATGAACACGACCAGGCACACCAGCCCGCCGACGAGCAGGACCGTGGCCACGCTTGTCCGGTCCACCGGCCGGTACGGCTCCTGATCCGTCGCAGTGCGGGTCGGCGCGTACCGCGGCCGGTCGATGGAGACCCGGTACACGGGGTCGAACTGCTCTCCCGCGGCCAGCAGCGCCTGCCCGTCGGCCGTGTAGGTGATGGCCTCGCCCTGCTTGGTGTCCGGGAGCTCGACCTTGCGCGGGAGCCCCGTCAACGCCGCTGCCAGGTCCTCGTCCGGCGCGTCCCACTCCCACGCCTCGTTGTAGGAACGCAACACGACATGCAGGCCGTCCGGGCTGACCGCGCCGCCGGTCACCAGCAGCGCCGACTTGCCGGGGTTGCGCTCGGTAAGGGCGTTGAGCCGCACGGTGCCGACCGCTTTCAGCGGGATCGCCCCACCGGAGCCGAGCGGGCCGACCGGCGCGTAGACGGTGGACACCCCGGTCGGGACCTTGGTGACGATGAGGATCTGCTTGTGGTCCGGTGAGACGAGCAGCGCCTCGGCGTCGTGCGGCCCGTCCGGGTAGGAGAACCGGTACGTCACCGGGCGTCCGGCGGCCGGCACCTGGACGATCTTCACGGTGGTGCGGCTGAACCGGTTGCCGCCGGTGTCGCTGATCCAGAGGCTCCCGTCCGGGGTCCAGGCAAGATCTTCGGTGTCCCGCAGTCCCACGACCCCGGGCAGCGGCACCGCACGCACCGGCCGGCAGTCGGAGTCGATCTCCCAGAGCCTGCCCTGCCGGTCGTCCTGGACGAACGTTCCCCGGCGGGTCGCGGCGATACCGCTCACCGAGTCGAGGCGAGGATCGGTCGGCCGGCAGTACGGGGTCGGTGTCCCGTAGGTCGGGTAGCCCAGTGGCGCCGGCACCCCTGGTTGCTCGGCGGCGAGCCCCGGGCCGGGCGCACCGAGCAGCAGCCCGGCCGCCACGCAGACGACCGCGCACACCCGGCCGTGGAGTCGCACGCGCCCGCGCCGGGATGCCTTAGCACGCGCCACCACGGAGCCCACAACGTCTCCCTCGCATCTGCACATCTGCGAGCACTCTAGGTTGTGTCCGGTAGATTTTCAGCGGCGCGGATCGGCGCCCGGACACATCCCCGGACACGTCCCCGTCGCCTTCGCCGTGCGGTCCGGGCCGGTTCCGGTCCCCCGTCGAAATGCCCGCCAGGAGGGCGGTCCCAAACCTGCCCGGGCCGGCATGGGCTCGTATGCTCGGCGGGGAGGAAAGGGGGCCGAGGTGCTGACGCCGCACGGGGAGATCCCGGACCGGCTCGCCTGCGGGATGTCGATGGACGAGCAGCACGATTGGCTCGCCGCCCAAGCCAGTCGTCGCACCGTGTTGCGTGGCCTGCTCCTCGCCGGCGTGAGCGCGTCCCCGGTGTTCTGGCGGCAGACCGCTCGGGCGGCGCCGGACGTGCGGGTGGCGAGCCGGCTGCTGGTGCCCGGGGTCGACCCGGGCCGCGAGATGACCGTCGGGATCGCCGTTGCCGCCGCGTTCCGAAGCGGCCGGGTGGAGGCCACCAGCGACGCGGGCAACAGCGGCAGCACGGCGGCGCTGGAGCTCCAGCCGGTCCGTGGCTCCAGCGTGCGGTACGCCCGTGCCCGGCTGACCGGGCTGCGGGCGGGCACCAGGTACGCCTACGCCGTTGTGCTGGACGGCGTCACAGCCTCAGCCGGCACGTTCCGCACCGCGCCGCAGGGCGCAGCGGACTTCAGGTTCACGGCCTTCGGGGACCAGGGCACGGGCCCGCTGTCCCGGTCGATGCTGCGGAAGGTGGCTGCGTTCGGGCCCGACCTGCACCTGGTCGCCGGGGACATCTCCTACGCCAACCAGGAGGGCACCGGCGGCCCCGGCGACTTCCACCCCGGCCAGTGGGACGTCTGGCTGGCGGAGAACGACGTGGTCTCCAGGTCCGTGCCGTACCTGTGCGTGCTCGGCAACCACGAGATGGAGCCGGGTTACGCCACCCACGGGTACGCCGGGGTGCTCGCCCGCGTCCCGCTGCCGGGGCGCAGCCCGCTGCGTTGCCCGGCCTCCTGGGAGCTGCGCTACGGCACGGTCGGGTTCGTCGGGCTGGACAGCAACGACGTGTCCTACGAGCTGGCCCGCAACCAGGGCTACACCGGGGGCGCGCAGCGGGCGTGGCTCCGCTCGGTGCTGGCCGGCTTCCGGCGGCCGGACTCCGGGGTCGAGTTCATCGTTGCCGTGCTGCACCACAGCCCGTACAGCACCAATCAGGCGCACGGCTGCGAGGGCGGCGTGCGGGAGGCCTGGGTCCCGCTGTTCGACGAGTACGGGGTCGACCTCGTCATCGCCGGTCACAACCACTGCTACGAGCGGACGCTCCCGCTGCGCCGGGGCACCGTCGCCGGCGACGACGCCGGGCTGGTGGCCAGCACCGCCGGCACGACGTACGTGACCGCGGGTGGCGGCGGGGCCATCGCCACGCCCGACTTCATCCGAGCGGGACAGACCCGGGTCTTCACGGCGGCGGGCCAGCAGGTCGAGACCATCGACTGGTCGCTGCCGGGCCGGACCGGGACGCACGCGTTCCTAATGGTCGACGTCCGCCCCGGCGGCCGGCCCGGCGCCACGTCGACGATGAGCCTGCAGGCCGTCGACACGAACGGCGAGGTCCTGGACACCGTCGAGCTGAGCCGCCCGGCGACCGTGCAGGCCGTTGCGGGGACCGGTGCGGCCGCGCCGCTGTCGACCGGGACGCTGCTGGTGGCCGGGGCTGCCGCGACGGCCGCCGTGGCCGGGGGCGTCGGCGGCGCTGTGCTGCTC
>JBKOWA010000546.1:0-3223 GCA_046724155.1 Actinomycetota bacterium | reverse complement strand
GCATACGGTAGCCCGCAGGACGCCTGGTGATGGGCCGCTGCACGGCCACGGCGGTGCCCGTCAGCCGGTTCCCTCGGTGGCTCTGCGCCGGAACGACTCGATCGTTTCCTCGTAGGATCAGACCTCCGGAAGTAGCTCGGTGACGGCCCTGTGAACTGCGGGTTTGCGAGCATGTCGGTCTGCGAAAAGCGTTCAACTTTGGTAGGGTTGGTCGGTGACGGTCGGGGTTGCGGTGCAGGTCATGCTGGAAGGCATGCCCGATGCCCGTGACCTGCGGCTGGTCGAGGTCGACGGGCAGGTGCTGGTCACCGTCGGGCAGAGGGTGATCACCGGGTGGGACGCGGGCGACGCGCCGATGCGCAACCTGGCGGCGGTGACGCTGCGGAACCTGGGGTTCAGCGGGCAGCGGGTGGCGCAGGTGCTGGGCCTGAGCGAGGAGTACGTGGCGACGCTGCGGGGCCGGGCGCGTCGGGAGGGTTCGGCCGGGGTGCTGCCCCGGCGGGGTCGCCCACCGGCGCTGGGCGCGCGGGACCTGCGCCGGGCCCGGCGGCTGCGCGAGCAGGGACACTCCGATGTGGAGATCGGGCGGCGGTTGGAGGTGCACGCCACGACGGTGGCCCGCGCGTTGGGTGCACGGTCGCAGCCGGTGGCGCCCTGTCCTCCGGCGGACACCGAGACGCTGCCCGATGCCGACCTGCCCGATGCCGACCTGCCCGATGCCGACTCCGACTCCGACTCCGACTCCGGGCAGGACCAGGCGCTGAGGGAGGAGCAGACGGAGCCGGCGGGTGGGGATGAGCCGGACCGGCATCGCGAGGAGGGTCGGGTCCTCCCCGAGGACGGCGGTCGGGTCGCGAGTGCGGGTTCGGCGCGGATCGGGCAGGCCAGCTTGGGGAGCAGGTATGCCGGGGCGATGCTGCTGCACGCGTTCTGGCATCGGGTCGACGCGGCCGGGGTGCTCGGGCAGGCGTGCGAGCGGGGGTCGGGCGGGCGGCGCTTCGACGATCTGGGGCTGTTGACCGGGACCAGCATGGCCTTCGCGCTGGGCGTGTCCAGTGTGGAGGGTGTCAAGCACCTGATCGGTTCCCAGGTCGGGCCGCTGGCCGGGCTCGCCGCGCTGCCCGAGCTGCGCACCCTGCGGCCGCGGCTGGCCGCGCTGGCCGACCGGTGCGACCCCCTGCGGCTCCAGGCGCGGCTGGCCGCGGCGATGCTCACCGCGGACGCCCCCGGGTTGGGCGTGTACTTCGTCGATGACCACTTCGTGCCCTACGAGGGTGCGAAACCGGTGGGCAAGGGCTGGAACACCAAACGCCGCCACGCCCAACGCGGCCGCGACGACACCCTGGTCACCGACTACCACGGTCGGGCGGTGTGCTTCGCCTCCGGTGAACCCAGCGGGCTGTCGGTGACCCTGCCCGCCGCGCTGGACCAGCTGCGCACCATCCTCGGCTCGGACGCGAAGATCCTGCTCGGGTTCGACCGGGGCGGGTCCTACCCGAAGGTGTTCACCGCGTGCCGCGACGCCGGCGCGGACTGGCTGACCTGGCGCCGCGGCGCCCTGGCCGCCACCACCGCCACCCCGGTCCGCTCGTTCCGGGTCGGCCCGTCCGGGATCACGGAGATGGTGGTCCTGGCCGATGACCCCGTTGAGATCAGCGGCTACGGCCCGGCGCGGCAGCTGACCCTGTTCGAGCACGACGAGCCGGTGATGCAGATCCTGACCAGCGATCTCACCGCCCCCGCCGCGGCGCTGCTGGCCTGGCTGCGGTGCCGCTGGCGGATCGAGAACGTGTTCAAATACCTCACCGCGCACCACGGCATCGACTGGCTGTGTGACTACCGCGCCGACACCGGCCCAGACACCACCCCGATCACCAACCCCGCCCGCGTCGCCGCGCGCAAGACCCTCACCGACGCCCAGACCGAGCTCGCCGCCGCCGAACGCGCCCTGGCCCAACTGCTGGGCTCCGACCAGCACCACACCACGATCAACAAGGCCATCCCCGCCGCCGAGACCCGCATCGACCGCGCCCGTGACGCCGTGACCACAGCGAAGACCGACCTCAAGACCCACCCCGCGAAACTGCCCGCGAACACCCTGGACCCCGACGCGACCCGAGCCCGCCCCCGCACCGGCCGCCGCGCCCTGCAGATGGTGCTACGCCTGCTGGCCTTCAACGCCGAGTACTGGCTCGCCGACCGGCTCAACGCCTACCTCCAAGACCCCGACGAGTACCGCGCGATCACCCGCCATCTGCTCCACCTCGGCGGGCAACTCACCTACACCCCCCACACGATCACCGTCACCCTCCACCGACCCGCCACCCCCCGACTGACCCGAGCCCTCACCCTGCTCCTCGACGAGATCAACACCAGCCCGCCCCGGCTGCCCGGCGATTCCCGCCCCGTCACCTACCAGCTCATCCAGTCATGATCCACTTTAACTGCGGGAGCCAGCCGGCTTCCGGAGGTCTGAGTCTGGAGCGCTGCTCCTCCAGTTCGACCATCTGTGCCCGGATCCGCTTCAGGTCGAGATTGACACGTGCCAACTCAGCTCTCGCCTGCCGCTCCCTGAGATACCGTTCACCGCGCCTGGCCGTGACGAGAGACTCGACCTCGCGGCGCAGCAGTCTCAACCATGGGTTCCCCTGCATCGAGCTGAGGCGATACTGCAGCTCGCCGGCGTGGACCGCCGCGACGATCTCATCCTGCGTCAACCCGAACTCCGCGCGAGCGGTCTTGTCGCTCAGCGTCGCGCCCTTGCGCCCCCATTCTCCGTCCTGGCTGACCACCGCTGAACCTCGTGGCGCGATCACTCACACTCCTGGTTTTAGGACTCGCGCGGGCCGAGGGCGGCCAGCTTGCGGTTGACGTCGGGCAGGCTGAACCGCCGGGGCTGGGCCGGCTCGTGCAGCCCGGACAGGCGGTTCGGCCGCCCTCGGCGTCGTGGACGTTGCCGGTGTAGACGAACCGCAGCCCGTGTCCCAGGGCGATCTCCCGGGCGCGTCGCAGGGTGGTCGGCGGGGTGGGCGGGACGTCGCGCATCTTGAAGTCGGGGTGGAACGCGGTGAAGTGCAGCGGGACGTCGGGGCCGAGGTTGTCGGCGAGCCAGGCGCACTCGGCGTCGATCTCGGCCTCGCTGTCGTTGTGCCCAGGGATCAGCAATGTCGTGATCTCGAACCACACGTCAGTCTCCCGGCGCAGGTACACCAGCGTGTCCAAC
>JBKOWA010000109.1:0-4353 GCA_046724155.1 Actinomycetota bacterium | reverse complement strand
CGCTGGGGCCGTCGCCGTGGCAGGTCGGGCTGGCCGCGGCGGTGGAGCTGGCCGCGGTGGGTGCCGCGGTGGCAGCGGGGACCGGCAGGTGGCGGCGGCGTCACCCGGGTGGGCGTCGCCCGGGTTAGGGTGCCGGAGTGGCAGCGCGACTGGTGGTACTCGTCTCCGGCGCCGGCACCAACCTGCAGGCCCTGCTCGAGGCGGCCGAGCACCCGGCGTACGGCGCCACGGTGGTCGCGGCGGGTGCCGACCGGGACGACGCCGCGGCCCTGGCCCGCGCCGAGCGGTTCGGCGTGCCCACGTTCGTGCTGCGGCTCGGTGACTACCCCGACCGCGACAGCTGGGACCGCGCGCTGGCCGACACCGTGACCAAGTACGACCCGGACCTCGTAGTCTCGGCCGGCTTTCTCAAGCTGCTCGGGCCGCCGTTCCTGACCAGGTTCGGCGGCCGGTTCATCAACTCCCACCCGGCGCTGCTGCCGTCGTTCCCCGGCATGCACGGCCCGCGGGATGCGCTGGCCTACGGGGTGACGATCACCGGGGTGACCATCTTCATGGTGGACAGCGGGGTGGACACCGGGCCGATCGTGGCGCAGGCCGCGGTCCCGGTGGCGCGCCACGACACCGAGGCCACCCTGCACGAGCGGATCAAGAGCGTGGAACGGACGCTGCTGGTCGAGACGGTGGGCCGGATGGTCCGCGAGGGCTACCACATCGAGGGGCGAAGGGTGCTGATTCCGTGACGGACGGCAGAGCAGCACTGCCGCTGCCCGCGGCGGTGGAGACCAGGCGAGCGGTCCGCCGGGCGCTGGTCAGCGTGTATGACAAGACCGGCCTGGCCGAGCTCGGCGCCGGGCTGGCCGCGGCCGGCGTGCAGATCGTGTCCACCGGTTCCACCGCGGGCGCGCTGCGGGCGGCCGGGGTCGCGGTCACCGAGGTCGAGGAGCTGACCGGGTTCCCCGAGTGCCTGGACGGCCGGGTCAAGACGCTGCATCCCGCAGTGCACGCCGGCCTGCTCGCGGACACCCGCAGGCCTGCGCACCTGGCCCAGCTCGACCGACTCGGCATCGCCCCGTTCGACCTGGTGGTGTGCAACCTGTACCCGTTCCGGCAGACCGTGGCGACCGGCGCGAGCGGGGACGACGCGATCGAGCAGATCGACATCGGCGGCCCGTCCATGGTCCGGGCGGCCGCGAAGAACCACGCCAGCGTGGCGGTGGTGGTCGACCCGGCCGGCTACCCGGCGTTGCTGGCGGCGGTCCGGGCCGGCGGGTTCGACCTGGCCGAGCGGCAGCGGCTGGCCGCGGCGGCGTTCGCGCACACCGCCGCATACGACGTGGCGGTGGCCGGCTGGATGGCCAACCAGCTCGTCCCGCTGGCGGCGACCGCCCCCGGCGCGGACTGCTGGCCGGCGTTCGGCGGGATCGCGGTGGAGCGGGCGGCGGTGCTGCGGTACGGGGAGAACCCGCACCAGGCCGCGGCGCTGTACGTGGACCACGACGCGCCGCCGGGGCTGGCCCAGGCCGAGCAGCTGCACGGCAAGGAGATGTCGTTCAACAACTACGTGGACGCCGACGCCGCCTGGCGGGCCGCGCAGGACATGGCGGAGCCCTGCGTCGCGATCATCAAGCACGCCAACCCGTGCGGCATCGCAGTGGGCGCCGACGTGGCCGCGGCGCACCGCAAGGCGCATGCCTGCGACCCGACATCGGCGTTCGGCGGGGTGATCGCCAGTAACCGGCCGGTGAGTGTCGCGATGGCCCGGCAGGTGGTCGAGGTGTTCACCGAGGTGCTGGTGGCGCCGGGCTACGAGGACGGCGCGCTGGACGTGCTGCGGGCGAAGAGGAACCTGCGGCTGCTGCTCGCCCCGCCGTTGGCACCGGCCGCGGTGGAGTGGAAGCAGGTCAGCGGCGGCGTGCTGGCCCAGACCGCGGACCGGCTGGACGCGCCCGGGGACGACCCGGCGGCCTGGACCCTGGCCGCCGGCCAGGCGGCCGACCCGACGACCCTGGCCGACCTGGCCTTCGCCTGGCGGGCGGTCCGCGCGGTGAAGTCCAACGCGATCCTGCTCGCCGCGGACGGCGCGACGGTCGGGGTCGGCATGGGCCAGGTCAACCGGGTGGACGCAGGCAGGCTGGCGGTGTCCCGGGCCGGCGACCGGGCGAAGGGCGCGGTGGCCGCCTCCGACGCGTACTTCCCGTTCCCGGACGGGCTGGCCGTGCTGGTGGACGCCGGGGTGCGCGCCGTGGTGCAGCCGGGCGGGTCGGTGCGCGACGGCGAGGTGGTCGCGGCGGCGCGCGAGGCGGGCATCGCCTTGTACCTGACCGGCACCCGGCACTTCTACCACTGACCGAGTACCACGGACCGGGGGCCGGACCAGGTGGCCGACGAGGTGCCGGAGCGGGTCGAGGAGGACCTGGCCCGGGTGGACTGGGAGGGCGAGGAGCTCACCGACGCCCGGTTCGTCCGCTGCCGGTTCGACGACGCCCGGATGGTGGAGCTGGTGACCCGGCGGTGCGTCTTCGACGAGTGCGACTTCTCCGGAGTTCGGCTGTCCTCCAGCGCGCACCACGAGACGGCGTTCCTGCGCTGCCGGTTCCGCCGCACCGAGCTGTTCGGTGCCGCGTTCCACGGCTGCAAGCTGACGGGCTCGGTCTTCGGCAGCGGAACGCTGCGCCCGATGGTCATCGACGGCGGCGACTGGTCCTACGTGGCGCTGCGCGGCGCCGACCTGCGCGGGCTGGACTTCTCCGGGGTGCGGCTGCGCGAGGCCGACCTGACCGGCGCCGACCTGCGCGAGGCCAGCCTGCGCGACGCCGACCTGACCCACGCCCGGCTGTCCGGGGCGAAGCTGGCCGGCGCCGACCTGTCCGGGGCCCGCACCGAGGGCGTGGACTGGCTGGCCATGGACCTGCGCGGGGCCCGGCTGGATCTGCCGCAGGTGATGGGCTTCGCCGCGGCGCACGGCATCCGGTTGGACTGACAGCAGCCACCGGGACGCCGGCAGCTGCCGGAACGCGGGGGCCGGGCGGCGCTCCGCCGGGCCGGTCACGCCGCGTGCCAGACTGGACGCCGCGAGCAGCGAACGGAGGCGACATGACGGCAACGGTGCTGGACGGCCGGGCGACCCTGGCGACCATCAAGTCCGAGCTGAAGCAACGGATCGCGGACCTGCACGACCGTGGCATCGTGCCCGGCCTGGGCACCGTCCTGGTCGGCGACGACCCGGGCAGCACCTGGTACGTCAACGCCAAGCACAAGGACTGCGCCGAGGTCGGGCTGACCAGCATCCGGCGGGAGCTGCCGGCCACCGCGAGCCAGGCCGAGGTCGAGGCGGTGGTGGACGAGCTGAACGCGGACCCGGCGTGCACCGCGTACCTGGTCCAGCTCCCGCTGCCGGCCGGCCTGGACGAGTACGCCGTGCTGGAGCGGATCGACCCGGGCAAGGATGTGGACGGGCTGCATCCGATGAACCTGGGCCGGCTGGTGCTGAACCAGCGGGCGCCGCTGCCCTGCACGCCGGCCGGCATCGTGGAGCTGCTGCGCCGCTACCAGGTGCCGATCGCCGGCGCGCACGTGGTCCTGGTCGGCCGGGGGATCACCGTCGGCCGCCCGCTCGCGCTGCTGCTGACCCGCAGGTCCGAGAACGCCACGGTGACCCAGTGCCACACCGGCACCCGGGACCTGGCCGGTCACCTCCGGCAGGCCGACATCGTGGTGGCCGCGGCCGGCATGCCGGGGCTGATCACCCCGGACCTGGTCAAGCCGGGGGCCGCCGTGCTCGACGTCGGGGTGAGCCGGGTCGACGGCAGGATCGCCGGCGACGTTGCCCCCGGGGTCGCCGAGGTGGCCGGCTACCTGGCCCCGAACCCCGGGGGGGTCGGGCCGATGACCCGCGCCATGCTGCTGACCAACGTCGTCTCGATCGCCGAGCGGGCGGCCCGCAGCTAGCCCCGCCCGCCGCCTCACTGCTGTCGCCTCACTGCGCTTGATTGTTCGGCTCCGCGCTCGCTCCGCTCCTCGGGCCGCCTCGCGTTCGCCCTTCGGCTGGCGGTTGACCCTGCGGCCCTGCGATGCTCACTCGCTGTCGCCTCACTAGGATCCCGGCATGGTGGAACGCGTGGCCCGAGGACTGGCTGACGTCGTCGCCGCGCGCACGGCGGTCAGCGAGATCGACGGGAAGGCCGGCACCCTGTCGTACCGGGGGTACGATATCCACGAGCTGGCCGGGCGCACCACCTTCGAGGAGGTGGCGTACCTGCTGCAGCGCGGCACGCTGCCCGGCCGGTCGGAGCTGGCCGACTACCGGGCCGAGCTGGCCAAGGCCCGCACCGCCCCGTTGCCGGCTGCAGA
>JBKOWA010000463.1:0-5445 GCA_046724155.1 Actinomycetota bacterium | reverse complement strand
GCCGCTGCCGGCGAACAGCGCGGTCGGAGGTGCTGCCAACGGGCTCGCACCGGGGTACGAGTCGCCCCAGGTGGCGAGCCCGAACGTCTGCGGCGCAACCTTCCGGAACTGCGGGTACCGAGGAAGCCGCGCAGCCAGTTGGTGCTCGATCCGATCGGGCGGCGCGTGCTTGGCCCGGGGGTGCCGCCAGCCGCGAGCCTTCATGCGTCTGCCGAGCTCCTTGGCGTGCAGTGGCACGCCGGCCTCGTCGAGAACGCGCTCAGCGGCCTCGTGCAGTGTCAACCCGGCCAGGCTGCCGGAGGTGGCTCGGCGCTGGCCCGTCTGGGTGAGCAGCCCTTGCACCCTGGCCAGCAGCCGGTGGTAGTCGGCGAGCAGCGACGCTGCCTCGGCGATCTGCTCGGCGTCTTCGGCGTTCTGCGGCCGACGGTGGATCAGCTGCTCCAGGTCAGACTGGATACTCATGTTCTCATCTTCTTACATCTTGAGTGAAGTTCGGAAGGACGGGAGAGGGAGGTGGGGCTAGCCGGGGGGTGGGATTGTCGGGTCCGCAGGCTGGCCGGGGTGGTGGTACCCGCCGGTAGGGTCGTCGTGTGAGTACGGAGCTGTCCGGGCCGGACGATGTGCGGGTGGGGCACATCGAGCGGGAGGCCGTGGTGCGCCGGCTGAACGATGCCTTCGGTGAGGGCCGGCTCGACCTTGAGGAGCTCGACCAGCGGATCTCCCAGGCGTACGCCGCCAAGACGCTGGGCGAGCTGCGCCCGTTGCTGGCCGATCTGCCGGTGACCCCCGGGCGCTCGGCCGCGGTGAGCCGTGGCGCCAGGGCGAACCCGGCCCCGTCCGGCCCGGCCCGCGAGGTCTCCGCCCGGGTGAGTGCGGGGCTGGCCCGGCGGCCGGCCTGGATCCGCTGGCAGTACTACGCGTGGGCCAGCGTCGTGGCGCTCAACGTCGTGATCTGGGCGCTGGTCAGCATCGTCGCCGGCCATGACATCTACCCGTGGCCGCTGTGGGTGGCGGGTCCGTGGGGCATCGCGATCCTCGCCCAGGACGTGATCGCCAGGCTGGAGCACGGTCGCCGCGGTCGCTGAGCCGGGCCGGTTTGGCGTTCCCCGGCCTCGATCCGTACACTCGGTAATTGGCGTTCCGTCGCCGCTGCCCCGCGTGCTGTGGCCGCACGCGCAGGCGATGCCCTCTGACGTGACGCCTGACAGGCACCGTGCGCAAGCACACGTCACGATTGCGGAGGACATGCCCAAGAAAGACGGGGCCATCGAGGTCGAAGGCAGGGTAATCGAGCCGCTACCCAACGCGATGTTCCGGGTCGAGCTGACCAACGGGCACCGCGTGCTGGCGCACATCAGCGGCAAGATGCGGCAGCACTACATCCGGATCCTGCCCGAAGATCGCGTGGTCGTGGAGCTCTCGCCGTACGACCTGACCCGTGGGCGCATCGTCTACCGCTACAAGTAGTCAGACCTCGAACGCAGACCGCTGGCACGGCTGGCTGCGTACCGGACAGGAGTGGCGACAGCCGTGAAGGTCAAGCCGAGCGTCAAGAAGATCTGTGACAAGTGCAAGGTGATCCGCCGGCACGGGCGGGTCATGGTCATCTGCGAGAACCTGCGCCACAAGCAGCGCCAGGGCTGATCGCAGCCACAACGTGCCCCAGCCGCGGCGCCAGCCGCGGCCACCCCCGGTCGGAGGCCGGGGCCCCGCCACGGGCAGGCGGGGGCGGGGACGCGGCAGACCTCCGCGTAGGAGAAGGAGCAGCCCAGCAATGGCACGTGTCGTCGGCGTCGACCTCCCCCGCGAGAAGCGGCTGGAGATCGCGCTCACCTATATCTACGGCATCGGTCGCACCCGCGCGGTGCAGACGCTGGAGGGCACCGGGATCAACCCGGACCTGCGCGTGCGGGACATGACCGACGACGACGTCGCGAAGCTGCGCGACTGGATCGAGGCCAACTACAAGGTCGAGGGCGACCTCCGCCGCGAGGTCGCGCAGGACATCCGCCGCAAGATCGAGATCGGCTGCTACCAGGGCATCCGGCACCGCCGCGGGCTGCCCGTGCACGGGCAGCGCACCAAGACCAACGCGCGCACCCGGAAGGGCCCGAAGAAGACCATCGCCGGCAAGAAGAAGGCTGGCAAGAAGTAGCAGCCGCCCGGCCACCGAGATCTGGAGAACCTGAGCAGAATGCCTCCGAAGACCCGCGCCGGGGCCGTGAAGAAGGTCCGGCGCAAGGAGAAGAAGAACGTCGCCCACGGGCACGCCCACATCAAGAGCACCTTCAACAACACGATCGTCACGATCACCGACCCGATGGGGAACGTGATCTCCTGGGCCTCTGCCGGCCACGTCGGGTTCAAGGGCTCCCGCAAGTCGACTCCTTTCGCGGCCCAGATGGCCGCGGAGAACGCCGCCCGCAAGGCGCACGAGCACGGCATGCGCAAGGTGGACGTGTTCGTGAAGGGACCCGGCTCCGGCCGCGAGACAGCGATCCGCTCGCTGCAGGCAACCGGCCTCGAGGTCGGGTCGATCCAGGACGTCACCCCGCAGCCGCACAACGGCTGCCGCCCGCCGAAGCGTCGGCGGGTCTAGGACACAGGCGGAGATAGCCGAGACATGGCGCGTTACACCGGTGCCGACTGCAGGCTCTGCCGTCGGGAGAAGATGAAGCTGTTCCTCAAGGGCAGCAAGTGTGAGAGCCCGAAGTGCCCGATCGAGTCCCGGCCGTACCCGCCGGGCGACCACGGCCGCGGGCGCACCAAGGAAAGCGAGTACCTGCTCCAGCTGCGCGAGAAGCAGAAGGCGAAGCGGGTGTACGGCGTGCTGGAGAAGCAGTTCCGCGGGTACTACGCGGAGGCCAACCGGCGCACCGGCAAGACCGGCGACGAGCTGCTGCGCATCCTGGAGAGCCGGCTGGACAACGTGGTCTACCGGGCCGGCTTCGCGCACTCGCGGGACGCCGCCCGGCAGCTCGTCCGGCACGGCCACTTGGTGGTCAACGGGCGCAAGGTCGACATCCCGTCCTACCGGGTGAGCCCGAACGACATCATCGAGGTGCGGGAGAAGTCCCGGGAGCTGACGCCGTTCGTGGTGGCCAGGGCCGAGGCCGGGTCCCGCCCGGTGCCCGCGTGGCTGGAGGTCATCTCCACCCGGCTGCGGATCCTGGTGCACTCGCTGCCCGAGCGCCCGGTGATCGACACACCGGTCCAGGAGCAGCTCATCGTCGAGCTGTACTCTAAGTAAGCACCCACTTCGATCTCCCGGCGTCATATGGCGGACGCCGCGAGAACCAGGGAGGACAACCCATGCTCATCACCCAGCGCCCAACGCTGACCGAGGAGACGATCGACGAGTTCCGCGCGCGGTTCGTCATCGAGCCGCTGGAGCCCGGCTTCGGCTACACCCTCGGCAACTCGCTGCGCCGCACGCTGCTGTCCTCGATCCCGGGCGCGGCCGTGACCAGCATCCGCATCGACGGCGTGCTGCACGAGTTCACCACCGTCCCCGGGGTCAAGGAGGACGTCACCGACCTGATCCTCAACCTCAAGGATCTGGTGGTCAGCTCCGAGTCGGACGAGCCGGTGACGATGTACCTGCGCAAGCAGGGGCCCGGCGACGTGACGGCGGCGGACATCGCGCCTCCGGCCGGGGTCGAGGTGCACAACCCCGACCTGCACATCGCCACGATCAACAAGAAGGGTCGGCTGGAGATCGAGCTGACCGTCGAGCGCGGCCGCGGCTACGTGCCGGCCACCCAGAACAAGCAGCCCGGGCAGGAGATCGGCCGGATCCCGGTGGACTCGATCTACTCGCCGGTGCTGAAGGTGAGCTACCGGGTCGAGGCCACCCGGGTCGAGCAGCGCACCGACTTCGACCGGCTGATCGTCGATGTGGAGACCAAGCCGTCGATCAGCCCGCGCGACGCGGTGGCCAGCGCGGGCAAGACGCTGGTCGAGCTGTTCGGCCTGTTCCGCGAGCTGAACGTCGAGGCGGAAGGCATCGAGGTCGGCCCGTCGCCGGCCGAGGCGGCGGACATCGCCAACTTCAACACGGCCATCGAGGAGATGGAGCTGACCGTCCGTTCGTACAACTGCCTCAAGCGCGAGGGCATCCACACCGTGGGCGAGCTGATCACGCGCAGCGAGGCCGACCTGCTGGACATCCGCAACTTCGGCGCGAAGTCCATCGACGAGGTCAAGGCGAAGCTGGCGGCGATGGGTCTGGCGCTGAAGGACAGCCCGCCCGGCTTCGACCCAAGCCGCGCGGTCGACACCTTCGGCGCCGATGTGGACCACTACGACGACGGCCGCGACTACGCCGAAACCGAGCAGCTCTGACCGCCTGTGAGCTGCGCGACTGCTGTTGGCTGTGACTGCTGTTAGCCGTGGCTGTGTTATACGTGACTGTGTTATACGTGACTGGGGGCCGGCGCCCGTGCGGCCCCGGCCTTGAGGATCGAAACGAGGAGCACCGACCATGCCCACGCCGACCAAGGGCCCCCGTCTCGGCGGTGGCCCCGCGCACGAGCGGCTGATACTCGCCAACCTGGCGACCTCGCTGTTCGAGCACGGGGCGATCACCACCACCGAGGCCAAGGCGAAGCGCCTGCGCCCGCTGGCCGAGCGGCTGATCACCTTCGCCAAGCGTGGCGACCTGCACGCCCGCCGGCAGGTGATGACCGTGGTGCGCGACAAGGACATCGTGCACAAGCTGTTCGCCGAGATCGGGCCGATGTTCTCGGCGCGGCCGGGCGGCTACACGCGGATCGTCAAGGTCGGCCCGCGCAAGGGCGACAACGCCCCGATGGCGCAGATCTCCCTGGTCGAGGCGATGACCGCGGAGCAGTCCGTGGTCGGCGAGGCCGAGCGCGCCCGCGGCAGCCGCTTCCCCGTCCGCCGCGGCGCCGGAAAGCGCACCGCCGAGGCGGCTCGTGACCTGGCCGCCGAGTCGCCCACCGCGGCCAAGGTCGCCGCCGAAGCCGCCGCCGCGGAGGTCGCCGAGGCGCCCCAGGAAACGACCGACGAGGACGAGTACACGCCGTACGGGCCCGGCAGCCACGAGGCGCTGGAGGACGGCACGCAGCCCGAGGGCTTCCCGATCAAGGGCAACGAGGACTCGATGCTGTACCACGAGCCCGGCACCCAGTTCTACGACCAGACCGAGGCCGAGGTGTGGTTCGCCACCGCCGAGGCCGCGGAGGTCGCCGGCTTCACCAAGCCCGCCAGCCAGCAGGACGCCGACACCGACTAGCCGGACCTCACCTCCCGAGGGGCCTGCCGTCATACTGCGGCAGGCCCCTCGGGCGTCCCAGCCCGTGCGCTGGCCGGGTACGGTCAGCCAGCGAGGTGCTACGAGACCTACACCGAGAGGGGGATGACAGCGAATGACCGTTCCACGGTTGCGGCGGGTCCGACTCCGGAACTACCGGAGTATCGAGA
>JBKOWA010000416.1:0-13804 GCA_046724155.1 Actinomycetota bacterium | reverse complement strand
GGCCGGCACGGCGGTGCGGTTGCTGGCCGACGGCGCGAGCGCGGGCGGGGCGGCCCAGGCTGTGGTGGCGGCCTGGCTGCCACGTTGCCGGGCGTTGCTCGATGCCTGGTCCGCCCGGGCCGACCAGGTCGCCGCGACGCTGACCGCCCTGCACGGTGTCGCCCAACCACCCGGTGTCGCCCAACCACCCGGTGTCGCCCAACCACCCGGCGTCGCCCAACCACCCGGCGTCGCCCAACCACCCGGCGTCGCCCAACCACCCGGCGTCGCCCAACCACCCGGCGTCGCCCAACCACCCGGCGTCGCCCAACCGCACGGGGCCACCTGACCGCACGGGGCCACCTGACCGCCCGGCACCCGGCCCGGCGCCGGGTCCGCCGGGTACACACCCCGCGAGCAGCGTGAACAGCGTCACGCGGCAGGCGGCGGAAGCGCCTATACGCTGACGCGGTGAGTGAACCAACCAGTAGGCACGTCAACGTCAACGCCAACGCCGGCGCCGACCGCCTGCGACGGGGTCGCCTGAACCAGCCTGGCAGCGACGTAGGGTGCGCAGCGCCCGCCCGGACGCGTAGCCCAGGAGCCACCGAGGGGTGCGTGTGAGCAGCATGCAGGCAGATCAGCCCGGGTACGACATCCACCGGACGGCCGGCAAGCTGGCCGACCTGGAGCATCGGCTCGACGAGGCGATCCATGCCGGCTCGGCGCGGGCTGTCGAGAAGCAGCACGCCCGTGGCAAGAAGACCGCTCGGGAGCGGATCGACCTGCTCCTGGACGAGGGCTCGTTCGAGGAGCTGGACGAGCTGGCCCGGCACCGGTCCACCGCGTTCGACATGCCCGACAAGCGGCCGTACGGCGACGGCGTGGTCAGCGGCTACGGCACGGTCGACGGCCGGCCGGTGTGCGTCTTCGCCCAGGACGTGACCGTCTTCGGCGGCGCCCTCGGCGAGGTGTACGGCGAGAAGATCGTCAAGGTGATGGACCTCGCGCTGAAGATCGGCTGCCCGGTGGTCGGCATCAACGAGGGCGGCGGTGCGCGGATCCAGGAAGGTGTGGTCTCGCTCGGGCTCTACGGCGAGATCTTCCGCCGGAACGTGCACGGGTCCGGCGTGATCCCGCAGATCTCGCTGATCATGGGCACCTGCGCTGGCGGCCACGTGTACTCCCCGGCGCTGACCGACTTCACCGTGATGGTGGACCAGACCTCCCACATGTTCATCACCGGGCCGGACGTGATCAAGACGGTGACCGGCGAGGACGTGGGGTTCGAGGAGCTCGGCGGGGCCCGCACCCACAACACCAGGTCGGGCAACGCGCACTACCTGGGCGCCGACGAGGCGGACGCCATCGACTACGTCCGGGCGCTGCTGTCCTACCTGCCGAGCAACAACCTCGACGAGCCGCCCGCCTACCAGGCGACCGTGGACCTCGCGGTGACCGAGGCCGACCGCGAGCTCGACACGTTCATCCCGGACGCCAACAACACGCCGTACGACATGCACACCGTCATCCAGCACGTGCTGGACGACGGCGAGTTCCTCGAGGTGCAGGCGCTGTACGCGCCGAACATCCTGGTCGGCTTCGGCCGGGTCGAGGGCCGGCCGGTCGGTGTGGTGGCCAACCAGCCGATGCAGTTCGCCGGCACGCTGGACATCAACGCGTCCGAGAAGGCCGCCCGGTTCGTGCGCACCTGCGACGCGTTCAACATCCCGATCCTGACCTTAGTCGACGTCCCCGGCTTCCTGCCCGGGACCCAGCAGGAGTGGGACGGCATCATCCGGCGTGGCGCGAAGCTGATCTACGCCTACATCGAGGCGACCGTCCCGAAGGTCACCGTCATCACCCGCAAGGCCTACGGCGGCGCGTACGACGTGATGGGCTCCAAGCACCTCGGCGCGGACATCAACGTCGCCTGGCCGACCGCGCAGATCGCGGTGATGGGCGCGCAGGGTGCGGTGAACATCCTGTACCGCAAGGAGCTCGCCGCCTCCGACCGGCCCGACGCGCGGCGCAAGGAGCTGATCACCGAGTACGAGGACACGCTGGCCAACCCGTACATCGCTGCCGAGCGGGGATACATTGACAGCGTCATCCGCCCGTCCAGCACCAGGCCGACGGTGATCCACGCGCTGCGCGTGCTGCGCAACAAGCGGGAGTCGCTGCCGGCGAAGAAGCACGGGAACATCCCGCTGTGACCAGCGAGGTGAGCCGGCCGGCGGGGGTCTCGCCGATGCTGCGCGTGGTGCGCGGCGATCCCACCCCCGAGGAGATCGCCGCGCTGAGCACCGTACTGGTCGTTCGAGCGGCGGCCGCGGCCGGCACCCAGCCACCGCCGCGGGCGGCCGCCGGCTGGGCCGACCGGGCCAGCCTGCTGCGCCGGCCGCTGTCTGCCGGGTCCGGCGCCTGGCGTGCCTCGGCACTGCGCCGCTGACCGGGCCACTGACCGGGCCACTGCCCGGGCCACTGCCCGGGGGCCGCTGCCTGCGGCGGGTGACCGGATCCCGTGCCGGGCCGGATCCCATGCCTGACCGGGGCCCGCCCCGCAGCCCGAACCAGGGCTACCCTGCCCGACCGTGAACCGCCGCAGATTCGTCCTGGCGTCCGCCTCGCCGGCCCGCCGGCGGCTGCTCGAGTCGGCCGGGCTGGCGCCTGTGGTGCTGCCCAGCGGGTTCGACGAGTCGGCCGTGACCGCGTCGTCGCCGGTCGGCCTGGCCGCCGAGCTGGCCGCCGGCAAGGCCCGTGCCGTCGCGGCCGGCGAACGGGACGCACTCGTGCTGGGCTGCGACTCCGTGCTGGAGCTGGATGGCAAGGCGTACGGCAAGCCGTCCAGCCCGACGCAGGCACGCGAGCGCTGGGCTGCCATGGCCGGCCGGTCAGGGATCCTGCACACCGGCCACTGCCTGGTCGAGGTGCGCGCCGGCCGGCCGGTCGGCGAGGTGCTGGACGCGGCGTCGACCACGGTGCTCTTCGGGACGCCGGACGCCGCCGAGATCGCCGCGTACGTCGAGTCCGGGGAGCCGCTGGCGGTCGCCGGTGCGTTCACCCTGGACGGGCTCGGCGGCTGGTTCGTGACCGGCATCGTCGGTGACCACGGCAACGTGCTCGGCCTGTCGCTGCCGCTGCTGCGCCAGATGCTCGGCCGGCTGGAGATCCGGGTGACAGACCTGTGGACCGGCGCCTGAGACCACCCCGGCGGCACCGCCGGCCCCTACCGCGCAACGGCGGGCACCGGGAGCCGGCCGATCCGCTCGCGTCGCCCCGGCCGCCCAACCCGTGGCGGGTGGCCGCCGGCGGCTGGGACCTACGCGGTAATTCGGTGCAATGGATCTCGTTGTGAGCCCGCATAGCCGACGACCCAGGTTTGTGCTGTTTTGCCACCGCGCGGTGCGGGGAAACGATGCCGGCGTGACGCCAGGCAGCGTGCAATGTGACCGGGACGATGGCTAACGGCAGACGAAGGTGCGCCTGGGGCGCCCTAGACTCGGCTGACATCAGGCGAAGGGAGTTCCGCAGTGCGTAAGGTCCTGATCGCCAACCGTGGTGAGATCGCCGTCCGTGTCGCGCGGGCGTGCCGGGACGCAGGGTTGGTGAGTGTGGCGGTATATGCCGACCCGGACCGGGATGCGCTGCATGTCCGGATGGCGGACGAAGCCTACGCGTTGGGTGGCAACACCGCTCCCGAGTCGTACCTGCGCATCGACAAGCTGATCGACGTGGCCGCCCGGTCCGGCGCGGACGCGGTGCATCCCGGCTACGGTTTCCTGTCGGAAAACGCCGACTTCGCGTGTGCCGTGCTGGACGCCGGCCTGACCTGGATCGGGCCGCAGCCGCAGGCGATCCGCAAGCTGGGCGACAAGGTGGAGGCCCGGCACATCGCCACGGCCGCCGGCGCGCCGCTCGTGCCGGGCACCCCCGAGCCGGTGCGCGGCCCGGACGAGGTCGTCTCGTTCGCGGCGCAGCACGGGCTGCCGATCGCGATCAAGGCCGCGTTCGGCGGCGGTGGCCGGGGCCTGAAGGTGGCGCGGACCCTCACGGAGATCCCCGAGCTGTACGCGTCCGCGGTGCGCGAGGCAGCGGCCGCGTTCGGGCGCGGCGAGTGCTTCGTGGAGCGGTACCTGGACCGGCCACGGCACGTGGAGGCCCAGGTGCTCGCCGACCTGCACGGCAATGTGATCGTCGTCGGCACCCGGGACTGCTCCCTCCAGCGGCGGCACCAGAAGCTCGTCGAGGAGGCCCCGGCACCATTCCTCACCGACGACCAGCGCGCCGCGATCCACGAGTCGGCGAAGGCGATCTGCAAGGCGGCCGGCTACTCGGGCGCCGGCACGGTGGAGTTCCTCGTCGGCGCGGACGGCACGGTCAGCTTCCTCGAGGTGAACACCCGGCTGCAGGTCGAGCACCCGGTCAGCGAGGAGACGACGGGCATCGACCTGGTGCTCGAGCAGTTCCGGATCGCGGCCGGCGAGCCCCTGCGGTGGACCGAGGACCCGGCGCCGCGGGGCCACTCGATCGAGTTCCGGATCAACGGCGAGGACCCGGGCCGGAACTTCCTGCCCGCGCCCGGCACCGTCACCCGGCTGGTCCTGCCGAGCGGTCCCGGGGTCCGCGTGGACACCGGGATCGAGTCCGGGTCGGTGATCTCGGGTGCGTTCGACTCGCTGCTGGCCAAGGTGATCGTGACCGCCGAGACGCGGGCCGCGGCTCTGGCCCGGGCCCGGCGGGTGCTGGCCGAGATGCAGGTGGAGGGGATGGCCACCGCGTTGCCGTTCCACCGGGCGATCGTCGCCGACCCGGCGTTCACCAGCGAGCCGTTCACCGTGCACACCCGGTGGATCGAGACCGAGTTCGACAACCAGATCCCGGCGTTCGTCGGCACCGCCGATGCGGCGGAGGCCGAGGAGGCCCGGCAGCTCGTCGTGGTCGAGGTCGGTGGCAAGCGGCTGGAGGTGTCGCTGCCGGCCGCGTTCGGCGGACCGGTCAACGGGGCCGCCACGGCGGTGCAGGCCGGCCGGCCGCCGAAGCGGGCGGCCAAGAAGGCCAGCGCCGCGGCCACCGGCGATGCGCTGACCAGCCCGATGCAGGGCACGATCGTCAAGATCGCAGTCCAGGAGGGCGACACCGTGGCCGAGGGCGACCTCGTCGTGGTGCTCGAGGCCATGAAGATGGAGCAGCCGCTGAACGCGCACCGGGCCGGCGTCATCAAGGGTCTGTCCGCGGCGGTGGGCGAGGTCGTCACCAGCGGCGCGGTGATCTGCTCGATCGCCGAGTAGCTCGACATGCGGCGGGGCCGCCGCGCCGGGCATGATGCCGGGGTGAAGACCCGGCCGAACCCGCTGCAGTGGCTGCGGTACGCCCTGGGCGGCCGGCTCCCGCCGGAGCTGCACGAGTGGGTGCGGCACGACCTGACCGACGCCGACTGGCGTTGGCGGGAGCTCGGCCGGGTCTGCGTGCAGCTCGTGATCCCGGTGGTCGGGTTCGCGGTGGTCCCGATGCGGGCCGACATCAAGGGTTACGCCATCGCGCTGGTGGTGATCGGGGCGCTGTTCGTCGGCGCCGCCTACGGTCAGGACCTGCGTGACCGGCGACTCCGCCAGCACGGCCTGGCGCCGCCGTCGCGACCGCACCCGGACTGACCGCCGCGGACCGGCGTCCGCTGTCCGGCGCCCGTTCTCCGTGCGAGCCAGCCCGTTCTCCGTGCGAGCCAGCCCGTTCTCCGTGCGAGCCAGCCCGTTCTCCGTGCGAGCCAGCCCGTTCTCCGTGCGAGCCAGCCCGTTCTCCGTCCGAGCCAGCCCGTTCTCCGTCCGAGCCAGCACTGCCCGCCCGAGCCGGCTGACGGGCCGTCAGTCCTCGGTCTCGTGGACCATCAGCCGGCGGGCCGCCTCGGTGAGCGAGCCGGACATCGAGGGGTAGACCGCGAACGTGGCGGCAAGCTGGTCCACCGCCAACCGGTTCTGCACGGCGAGCGCGATGGGCAGGATCAGCTCCGACGCGTACGGGGCAACCACCACGCCGCCGATGACCAGGCCGGTCGTCGGCTGGCAGAACAGCTTCACGAAGCCGTCCTGGACCCCCTGCATCTTGGCCCGGGCGTTGGTGGCCAGTGGCAGCATCACCGCCCGCGCGGCCACTGCCCCGCTGGCGACCTCGCGGGCCTGGACGCCGACGGCGGCGATCTCCGGATGGGTGAAGACGTTCGCGCACACGGTCTTCAGCCGCAGCGGTGTGACCGCCGCGCCCAGGGCATGCCACATCGCGATCCGGCCCTGCATGGCGGCCACCGAGGCAAGTAACAGCACGCCGGTGCAGTCCCCCGCGGCGTACACGCCGGGTGCCGCCGTCCGGGACACCCGGTCGGTCACGACGTAGCCCCGGTCGTCCAGCTGGACCCCGACGTGCTCCAGGCCGAGGTCGTCGGTGTTCGGCACGGACCCGACGGTCATGAGGGCGTGGCTGCCCTCGATCGTGCGGCCGTCCGCCAGCTCGACCAACACCCCCTTCTCGTCCCGGCTGGCGGCCCGGGCCCGGGCCCGCTTGACGATCTCCATGCCCCGCTCGGCGAGCACCTGCTCCAGCACCGCCGCGGCATCCTGGTCCTCGCCGGGCAGCACCCGGTCCCGGCTGGACACCAGCGTGACGGGAACTCCCAGCTCGCAGTACGCGCTCGCGAACTCGGCGCCGGTGACCCCCGAACCGACGACCACCAGGTGCGTCGGCAGCGCCGGCAGGTCGTACACCTGCCGCCAGTCCAGGATCCGCTCGCCGTCCGGCTCGGCATCCGGCAGGATCCGCGGGCTGGCCCCGGTCGCGAGCAGCACCACGTCGGCATGCGCTGCCTCGGTCTCGCCATCGTGCGTGATCTCGACCGCATAGGTGGTCCGCGACGGCTGCCCGGCGGCGAACCGGCCGGTGCCGGCGCGCAGCCGTACGCCCTCCCGCAGCAGGCGGGCGCGGACGTCCGCGGACTGGGCCAGCGCCAGCTCCTTGACCCGGCTGTGCACCGCGGGGGTGTCGATGCCGAGCTCGCTCGGCTGGCCGGCGCGGACGCCGAGGCGCCCCGCGCCACGGAACGCGGTCATGGTCTCGGCCGTGGCGATGAATGTCTTGCTCGGCACGCAGTCGTACAGCACGCAGGCGCCGCCGAGGCCCGACTGCTCGACGAGAGTGACCTCGCCGCCCAGCTGCGCGGCGACCAGGGCAGCCTCGTATCCGGCCGGTCCGCCGCCGATGATCAAGATCCGGGTCACCGGCCCATTCTCCCGCAAAGCCGGCTCCGCCGTGCGGATCTGGCGGCGATGCGGGCCGCTAGGCTGTCGGATCGATGACCATCTACGCAGCGTACGGGTCCAACATGGATCCCGCCCAGATGCTCCAGCGCTGCCCGCACTCGCCGCTGGCCGGCACCGGGTGGATCAAGGGCTGGCGGCTGACCTTCGGCGGTGAGGACCTGGGCTGGGAAGGGGCGCTCGCGACGGTCGTGCCGGACGAGGAGGGCACGGTCTTCGTCGCGCTGTACGACGTGACCGCCAACGACGAGGCCCGGCTGGATGCCTGGGAGGGCGCCGACACCGGGCTGTACCAGAAGATCCGGCTCCGCGTGCACACCCTCGAAGCCGACGAGCTCGCCTGGGTGTACGTGTTGAACGGGTACGAGGGCGGCCTGCCGTCCGCGCGTTACCTGGGCGTGCTGGCGGACGCGGCGGAGAAGGCGGGCGCCCCGGACGACTACCTGCAGTGGCTGCGCACCAGGCCCTGCCGCAGCGTCGGCCCGGGCTGACCGCGGCGCCGCGGCCGGCTGACCTGCCGCGCGAGCCGTATCCACAGGCGCGAAGGTTTTCCACAGCCACCGACTTCGGGGTTCCGCCCCGCCGGTGGCAGCGGCCATCGTGGACACGCGCGTCCACCTGGCAGGCGACCCCGGGTGGACGCGCCTGACCTGGTCGGCGCTAGCGGAGGGCGGCGTACGCGGTATGGACCATGGTGCGGATGCCGACCCCGATGGCGCGCTCGTCGATGTCGAACGTGCCCCGGTGCAGGTCTCGCTGCGGGCCGGCACCGGAGTGGACGCCCAGCCGGGCCAGCGCCCCGGGCACGTGGTTCAGGTACCACCCGAAGTCCTCGCCGCCCAGGCTCTGCCCGGTCCCGGCGACGCCCTCCGGGCCGAGAGCGGCGGTGACCGCCTCGGTCAACATCCCGACCGAGATCTCGTCGTTCACCACCGGAGGCACCCCGCGGTGGTAGTGCACGACGACCCGGGCGCCGGTTGGCGCGGCCACCTGCGCGACCAGCCGCCGCACCAGGGACTCCGCCTGGTCCCAACCGGCGCGGTCCAGCATCCTGACGGTGCCGCGCAGGACCCCGGACTGCGGGATCGCATTCGGCGCCAGCCCGGCCTCCACCGCGCCCCACATCAGGGACATCGCGGCCCGCGGATCGACCAGCCGGGCCAGCAGGCCGGGCACCTCGGTGATGATCCGGCCGAGGGCGTACACCACGTCGACGGTCAGGTGGGGGCGCGCGGTGTGGCCCCCGGGTCCCGACACGCGCACCTCGACCATGTCGCAGGCGGCGGTGATCGAGCCGACCCGCAACCCGACCCTGCCGACCTCCAGGTGCGGGTCGCAGTGCAGAGCGAAGATCCGCTCGACGTCCTCCAGGCCGCCGGCCTCGATCACGTCGTGCGAGCCACCGGGAACCTCCTCGGCCGGCTGGAAGATGCACCGGACCCGGCCGGGCGGCCGGGACGGCATCGCCGCGAGGGCGAGTGCGACGCCGAGCATGATCGTGGTGTGCGCGTCGTGACCGCAGGCGTGACACATCCCGGGCACGGTGGACCGGTACGCGACCTTCTTGGCATCGTCCAGGGGCAACGCGTCGAGGTCGGCGCGCAGCGCCACCGTCCGGTCACCCTCACCGATGTCGCACCACAGCCCGGTGCCTCCGGGCAGCGGCTTCGGGGACAGGCCGGCAGCGGACAGCCGCTCCATGAGCAGTGCGGTGGTCTGGTACTCGGCGCGGCCGAGTTCGGGATGTGCGTGCAGGCGACGGCGGACGGCGATCAGGTCGGCTTCGTTGTTGAGGATCCACGAATCGAGCCACGCCTGGGGTGGCTGCTGGGTCACGTCGGAAGCCCACTCCGCATCTCGTCCAGAAGGCTGTCCACCACGGTTATCAGGTTCCCCCCGTTCGCGGCAGCGACCGCTCGCTGCCGTTGATAGCTCGCCCCGACATCGAGGAGACGCGGCACGATCGCCAGCTCCTCTTCGCACTGCAGGCGGTGCGCGATCGGCATCAGTTCGTCGACCAGGTCCAGCACCGCCATTCGCACGGGACGCATCGTACCCGCTTCATCAACCAGGATCTCCGCGTCCAGCCCGTAACGTGCCGCACGCCACTTGTTCTCGCGCACCAGCCAGGTGCTCGGGCTGGGCAGCGAGTACCCGCGGTCGAGCTGGATGTCGAACAGCTCGACGAGGCACTGGGTCAGCGCAGCGACGGCGCAGACCTCCTCCAACGTCGGCAGCCCGTCGCAGATCCGCGCCTCCACCGTGCCGTACCGGGGGTGTGGCCGGACGTCCCACCAGACCTCGCGGATGGACTGGATCGCCTGGCCCGACAGCATCCCGCTGATGTACCGCTCGAAGTCCGGCCAGCTCGCCAGCCGGTCCGGCAGCCCCGCCGTCGGCAACACCTCGAAGACCTTGCTGCGGTACGATGCCAGCCCCGTGTCCTGGCCGAGCCAGTACGGGCTGGACGCGGACAGCGCCAGGAAGTGCCCGATGTACTGCGTCAAGGCGTTGACGACGGGCATGATCTTGTCGGCCGAGCGGACGCCGACGTGCACGTGCACCCCGAAGATCTGCAACTGCCGGGCGAGCCACTGGTTGCGCTCGACGAGCATGGCGTAGCGGGCGTTCTCCGTGAACTCCTGGGTCTGCCAGTGGGTGAACGGGTGGCTGCCCGAGCACATCACACCGAGGCCCAGGCGGGCGGCGACGTGGGTGACCTGCTTGATCGTGTCGGCAAGATCCTCCCGAGCCTCGGCGATCGTGCCGCACACCGAGGTGTTGATCTCGATACAGGACTGGAACAACTCGTGCTTGGCCTTGGGCTGCTCCGGGTCGGCCGCTGCGGGGATCTCGGCCAGGATCTCGTTCGAACCCGAGGACAGCTCACGGGTAGCCAGATCGACCAGCTCGAGCTCCCATTCGACACCGACGCTCGAGCGCTCGGAGGAGCCGAAGTCAATCCGCACGAACTCGACGGTAACTGCGAAAATCGACGGGCCGTAGGGGGTGAGCGCCACCTTCACCCAGACGCAGGTGATTCGGCTCCGCTGCGTAACTGCCGGGCCGATCAGCCACGACCAGTAGCGCGCCCTGTTCACCTGGACGATCTGATCAGAAACGAACCCCCGTCCGGGCCGGCCAGCCGGCGCACCTGCGACGTCCTGCGGCGCGGCGGGCCAGCGTCTCGGCACCCTGCGGCCGGCAGAGATCGTCGGTGAGCCGTGATCGGCCAGAGCCCGGTGTCCGGCACAGCCCGGATGCGATCACGCTCCGCTGATCCTGTCGGCGCTGAGACCGGGGGGCCAGCCCGCGGCTGCGCGCCTGCCGCGCGGCCGTGGCTGCCCCCAGCCGTTAGATGATCATGGCGCCGTGGGTCGGCCGCGGCGGGCCTCCGTACGACCGCGTGCGAAGGACCCCGGGCCGCCCGGCACGCTGATCGACCTGGATCGGATCCGGTGCCGCCCCGGGCATCCCCCGCGTCCCCCGGCACGGCCGCGCGGGCATCGGCCCACCGCCCGGCACGGCCGCGGAGCACCCGGACGTGCCAAAAATTGGACGGGCCTGCCCGATGCCGAGTCGTAATCGGGCAGGCCCTCTCGAGGGGAAGCTCAAGATGCCGCCTGGACCCTGGAGTGAGGTCGCCCGGGGTTGGCGCCGGGGCCCTGGCGGCTGGTGGTGCATCGCTATGCGGTGGGTAATGGATATCAGGGTGATATGCCTGCCGGCTATCACCCTGATGGAGGCAATCCCGAGCGTAGTTGGCGTAGCCCGAAGGGTCCCTCCACATCACCACAAGGTCGGGCGAACGCCGGGCTGACCAGGAACTTTAGGTAGTCGGACGGTGACCGGACGAGCCCGCGGCCGCGTCGACCAGTTGCATCCGGACACCACCTTCGATCGCCAAGCAGCCAACCGGGTGATTTCAGATTTGATATAAATGATGGCGGAGCGCCTAGAAGTTGTCCGGCGGGCGGTATGTGCCCCAAACGTCCCTCAAGGCGTGGCAGACCTCCCCCACCGTGGCCGACGCGCGGAGCGCCCGATGCAGGGGGTACAGCACGTTCTCCGGGCCCTCGGCCGCCCGGCGCACCTCGTCCAGCGCGCCGGTCACCGCAGCCCCGTCGCGTTCTGCCCGCAATTTGTCCAGTCTTTCGTGCTGCTCGGCCTCGATCGCCGGGTCCACCCGCATGGGCTCGTACGCATCCTCCACGTCCAGCGCGTACCGGTTCACCCCGACGACCACCCGCTCACCCGAGTCGATCTCCTGCGCCACCCGGTACGCCGAGCGTTCGATCTCCTGCTTCTGGAAACCCCGCTCGATGGCCCGGACGGCGCCGCCCAGCTCCTCCACCTTGGCCATCAGGGCGGCGGCCGCGTCCTCGACCTCGTCGGTCATCGCCTCCACCGCGTACGAGCCGGCGAACGGGTCCACCGTCGCGGTGAGGTCGGTCTCGTCGGCCAGCACCTGCTGGGTACGCAGCGCCAGCCGGGCCGCCTTCTCCGTCGGCAGCGCGATCGCCTCGTCGAAGGAGTTGGTGTGCAGCGACTGGGTGCCGCCGAGCACGGCGGCCATCGCCTGCACCGCGACCCGGATCATGTTCACCTCGGGCTGCTGGGCGGTGAGCTGCACGCCGGCGGTCTGGGTGTGGAACCGCAGCATCTGCGACTTCGGGTTGGTCGCGCCGAAGGTGTCGCGCATGATCCGGGCCCACAGCCGCCGCGCCGCCCGGAACTTGGCCACCTCCTCGAGCAGCGTCGTCCGGGCCACGAAGAAGAACGCCAGCCGCGGCGCGAACTCGTCCACCGCCATGCCGGCCGCGATGGCCGCCCGCACGTACTCCACCCCGTTGGCCAGGGTGAACGCGATCTCCTGCGCCGGCGTCGCCCCGGCCTCGGCCATGTGGTAGCCGGAGATCGAGATCGTGTTCCACCGGGGGATCTCCGCCCGGCAGTAGGCGAAGGTGTCGGTGACCAGCCGCAGCGAGTGCGCCGGTGGGTAGATGTAGGTGCCGCGGGCGATGTACTCCTTGAGCACGTCGTTCTGGATGGTGCCGTTCAGCGCGCCGCCCGGCACCCCGTTCTCCCCCGCCACCAGCTGGTACAGCAGCAGCAGCACCGCCGCCGGGGAGTTGATCGTCATCGAGGTGGACACCCTGTCCAGCGGGATGCCACCGAGCAGCACCCGCATGTCCTCGACCGAGTCGATGGCGACCCCGACCTTGCCCACCTCGCCATGCGCGACCGGGTCGTCGGAGTCGTAGCCCATCTGGGTGGGCAGGTCGAACGCGACCGACAGGCCGGACCCGCCGGCGGCCAGCAGCTGGTGGTACCGCTGGTTGGACTCCCGGGCGGTGCCGAAGCCGGCATACTGGCGCATCGTCCAGGGCCGCTGGGTGTACATGGTCGAGTACACGCCGCGGGTGAACGGGTACTGGCCCGGCTCGCCGAGGCGCTCGGTGAGGCCCGGCCGCAGGTCGCCGTCGTGATACACCGGTTCGAGGGGGAAGCCCGACTCCGAAGCGTGTGCCATTGCTGCAGGGTAGGCGAGTTCCGGCCCGGGAGGCTGGTGGGGTAGGAAGGTTCACTAATGACTGCACCGACCCCGGAACCGACTCCTCCCCAGCGCACCGTCGCCGGCCGGTACCGCCTGGACCGGTTGCTGGGACGCGGCGCGATGGGCGCCGTGTGGCAGGCGGAAGACACCGTGCTGCGCCGCCCGGTCGCGGTCAAGGAGGTGATCCTGCCGCACGGGCTGGCCCCCGCCGAGCGCTCCGTGGCCTGCGAGCGGACCCTGCGCGAGGCCCGGGCCATCGCCAGGCTCGACCACCCCAACGTGGTCACGCTGTTCGACATGCTCGACGAGGACGGCCGGCCGTGGGTGGTCATGGAGCTGGTGCCGGCCCGCAGCCTGGCCCAGGTCGTCCGCCAGGACGGCACGCTGGACCCGTCTCGGGCTGCACGACTCGGGATCGCCGTGCTGTCGGCGCTGGAGGCGGCGCACGCCGCCGGCATCACCCACCGGGACGTCAAGCCCGGCAACATCCTCATCGCCGACGACGGCCGGATCAAGCTCACCGACTTCGGTATCGCCCGGTCCGTCGAGGACAGCGCCCTGACGTCGACCGGCCTGCTGCTCGGCTCGCCCAGCTACATCGCGCCGGAGGTGGTCCGCGGCAGCTCGGCCGGCCCGGCGGCGGACCTGTTCGGGCTCGGCGCCACGCTGTACGCGGCGGTCGAGGGCCGGCCGCCGTTCCGCGGGGACGACCCGATCGCCACCCTGAACGCGGTGGTCAGCGCGCCGGCAGAGCCGTTCCGGCTGGCCGGCCCGCTGGTGCCGGTGCTGGACGGACTGCTGCGCAAGGACCCGGCCGCCAGGCTGCCCGCGGAGGTCGCCCGCCGGATGCTGCAGGACCTGGCACACGCCGACCAGACAGCCCACCTCGCCGGACCGGCTCACCCCGCCGGACCGGCTCACCCCGCCGGACCGGCCCACCCCGCCGGACCGGCCCACCCCGGAC
>JBKOWA010000171.1:0-4969 GCA_046724155.1 Actinomycetota bacterium | reverse complement strand
GTCGAACGCCACCGCGTGCTCGGCCGCCGGGCCGGCTGCCGCCAGCGGCCGGTAGTCGGTGAACAGCCCGGGCCGGTCCCGGCGGCACCGCAGCACCCGCGAGGTGACCAGCAGCTTGGCCGCGCCGGAGCGATCCACCGGCGGCAGCCAGCCCGCGTCCAGCTTGGCCAGCAGCTCCCGCCGCAGCTCGAAGTCCACCAGCCGCCGGTTGTCCGGGTCGACGAGGGAGTTGTCCCACAGCTCGCAGCCCTGGTAGACGTCCGGCACCCCGGGCATGGCGAGCTGGACCAGCTTCTGGCCCAGCGAGTTGGTCCACCCGAGTGGCTCGATGCCGCCGACGAAGTCGGTGATGTCGGCGTTCAGCCCCGGTTCGTCGTAGGCGGTGTCGATGGCCGCGTGCATGGCCCGTTCGAACGCCTCGTCCGGGTCGGTCCAGCTCGTCGAGGTGGCCGCCTCCCGGGCTGCCTTCTCGGCGTACCGGTGCAACCGGTCCCGTTCGATCGGCCACGCCCCGGCCACGGTCTGCCAGAGCAGGTGGGCGAACGCCGCGTCCGGGATCGGCGCGGCGGCCATCCAGCGGTGCACCGTGGCGGCCCAGACCTCCGGCAGCTCGGACAGCACCGCCATCCGGGCCCGCACGTCCTCACCGCGCTTCATGTCATGCGTGGACAGCGTGGTCATGGTCTGCGGCCACCGCGCCTGCCGGTCCCGGCTCCGGGCGTGGAACTCCGGCACGCTCACCCCGAAGCGGGCCGGGTCGCCGCCGACCTCGTTCAGCGCGACGAACCGGGTCCAGCGGTAGAACGCGGTGTCTTCCACCCCCTTGGCCATCACCGCCCCGGAGACCTGCTGGAACCGGATGGCCAGCTCGTCCGCCGGATCGCGGAGCCGGGGGAGCAGCTGGTGCACGCCGTCGGCCAGGTCCGGGCGGCGGGCGACCGCGCGCCGGGCGGCGGCCTCGAGCTGCTCGGCTCCGGCCGGCAGGTAGCTGCGGTACACCCCGAAGCAGGCGACCAGCTCGACCAGCGCCGCCAGGCAGCCGCCCCCGGCCAGCCGGTCCAGCCAGCACAGCTCGGCCTGCAGGTGCCCGGTGGCCATGCCGACCTTGGCTCGGTGCGCCACCTCGGCCCAGCCGGCCGGCTCCTGCCCGGCTGGACTCCCTTCGGCCGGCTCCCCGCCGGCTGGCCCCCCGCCGGCTGGCTCCCCGCCGGCTGGCTCCCCGCCGGCTGGCCCGGTCAGCCGGGCGTTCAGCGCGGTGAACGCCGGCTCGCCAGCGGTGTCGACGAACAGGCCGCACACCTCGCGCAGGGCGTCGTACCCCGTGGTGCCGGCCACCGGCCACTCCGGCGGCAGCTCCTCGCCGTGCTCGAGGATCTTCTCCACCACCAGCCAGGCCTCGGGGGCGGCCGCGTGCAGCCGCCGCAGGTAACCGGTCGGATCGCGCAACCCGTCCGGGTGATCGATCCGGATGCCGTCGACGCCGCCCTCGGCGTACCACCGCAGAACCTCGGCATGCGTGGCGTGGAACACCGCCGGGTCCTCGACCCGGAGCCCGGCGAGCGTGCTGACCGCGAAGAACCGCCGGTAGTTGATCTGCGAGCCGGCCAGCCGCCAGGACACCAGCCGGTAGTTCTGCCGCTCGTGCACCTGCTGCGGCGTGCCGTCGCCGGTGCCCGGCGCGATCGGGAAGCGGTGCTCGTGGTAACGCAGCTCGCCGTCTTCGAGCCGCAGGTCGGCGGCCGCGTCCGGGGTGTCCGCGAGCACCGGCACCAGCAGCGGTGCCCGGTCCCAGTCGATGTCGAACCAGGAGGCGTACGGCGAGTGCGGGCCGAGCCTCAGGACGTCCCACCAGGCGGGGCTGGCCGCCGGCACCTCCACGCCGGCGTGGTTGGGCACGATATCGACCACCAACCCGAGCCGGCGTGCGCGCAGCTCCGCCACCAGGGCCTGCCGGCCGGCCTCGCCGCCCAGCTCGACGTTCACCCGGGTGTGGTCCACCACGTCGTAGCCGTGCAGGGAGCCGGGGCCGGCCTGCAGCAGCGGCGAGGAGTACAGGTGGGTGACCCCGAGCGCAGCCAGGTAGCCGGCCTGCGCGGCGGTTGCGGCCAGGTCGAAATCCGGCCGAACCTGGATCCGGTAGGTCGAGATCGGCGCCATTCAGACCGCCTTGATCAGGACCAGCAGGGAGCGTGCGTGCACGGTGATCCGGTCGCCGGCGTTGGATGCCGGGGACCGGTCCGGGTCGGTGCCGTCGGCGGTGTCCAGCACCACCTGCCACTTCTCGGCGTACTCGCCCGGTGGGGTGGTGAAGTCCACCGGCTCGTGGTGCCCGTTGAAGCACAGCAGGAACGAGTCGTCGCTGATCCGCTCGCCGCGGGGGTCGGTGTCCGGGATGCCATCGCCGTTGAGGAACACCGCGATGCACTTGCCGAACGGGACACCCCAGGCCTCCTCCGACATCTCCACCCCGTCGGGGGTGAACCAGGCGATATCCATGTTCGGCGTGCCGGCGACCCGGCGCACCGGCCGGCCGTCGAAGAACCGGCGGCGGCGGAACACGGGGTGGTCCCGGCGCAGGGCGGTCAGATCGCGGACGAAGGCCAGCAGCGACTCGTCCACCGACTCCCAGTCCACCCAGGTGATCTCGCTGTCCTGGCAGTACCCGTTGTTGTTGCCGCGCTGGGTGCGGCCCAGCTCGTCGCCGTGCCCGATCATCGGCACGCCCTGGGACAGCAGCAGGGTGGCCACGAAGTTGCGCCGCTGGTTGGCCCGCAGCGCGAGCACGTCCTGCTGGTCGGTCGGACCCTCGTGCCCGCAGTTCCAGGACCGGTTGTGCGACTCGCCGTCCCGGTTTCCCTCGCCGTTCTCCTCGTTGTGTTTGTGGTTGTAGGAGACCAGGTCGGTCAGGGTGAACCCGTCGTGGCAGGTGACGAAGTTGACCGACGCCACCGGGCGGCGGCCGGTGTGTTCGTACAGGTCGGCCGAGCCGGTGATCCGGGACGCGAACTCGCCGAGGGTGGCCGGCTCGCCGCGCCAGAAGTCGCGCACGGTGTCCCGGTACTTGCCGTTCCACTCCGTCCACAGGGGTGGGAAGTTGCCGACCTGGTAGCCGCCGGGGCCGACGTCCCACGGCTCGGCGATCAGCTTGGCCTGGCTGACGAACGGGTCCTGCTGCACCAGGTCGAAGAACGTGGCCAGCCGCTCGACGTCGTAGAACTCCCGGGCCAGCGTCGCGGCCAGGTCGAACCGGAACCCGTCGACGTGCATCTCCAGCAGCCAGTAGCGCAGCGAGTCCATGATCAGCTGCAGCGCATGCGGGTGCCGCACGTTCAGGCTGTTCCCGGTGCCGGTGTAGTCCATGTAGTACTCCGGCTGGTCGTCCACCAGCCGGTAGTACGCGCGGTTGTCGATGCCGCGGAAGGCCAGCGTGGGGCCGCGGTGGTTGCCCTCGGCGGTGTGGTTGTAGACCACGTCGAGGATCACCTCGATGCCGGCCTCGTGCAGCGCCTTGACCATCGACTTGAACTCGCCGACCTGCTGCCCGGCATGGCCCGAGGCGGAGTAGCCGTGGTGCGGGGCGAAGTAGCCGATGGTGTTGTAGCCCCAGTAGTTGCGCAGGCCGCGCTCGGCCAGCGCATGGTCGTGCACGAACTGGTGCACCGGCATCAGCTCCAGGGCGGTGACCCCGAGCGTGACCAGGTGCTCGACGGTCGCCGGATGGGCAACACCGGCGTAGGTGCCGCGCAGCTCGGGCGGGATACCCGGGTGCCGCATGGTCAGCCCGCGCACGTGCGCCTCGTAGATCACCGTCTCGTTGTAGGGCCGGCGCGGCAGCCGGTCATCGCCCCAGTCGAAGTACGGGTTGGTCACCACGCACTTGGGCATGTGCGGGGCGGAGTCGAGGCCGGACATGTCATCCGGGTACTGCAGGGTGTACCCGAACAACGACTCGTGCCAGTCCACCTCGCCGACGATCGCCTTGGCGTACGGGTCGATGAGCAGCTTGTTCGGGTTGCAGCGCAGCCCGGCGCGGGGCTGGTACGGCCCGTGCACCCGGAAGCCGTACAGCTGGCCGGGCTGCACGCCCGGCAGGTAGCCATGCCAGACGAACCCGTCTACCTCCGGCAGCCGGATCCGGGTCTCGGTGCCGTCCGCCTCGAACAGGCACAGGTCAACCGCCTCGGCCACTTCGGAGAAGAGCGAGAAGTTGGTCCCCATGCCGTCGTACACCGCACCCAACGGGTACGCGGAACCGGGCCAGACCTGCATCTGTCTCCTTTCGTTCCCCCGAACCTAATGCAGCCCATACCCGGTCAGACCCCTGCCGGTGTCCAAGATCACTCACGTGGTTGTCCGGTGGCGGGCTCCTTTCCCTCGATGACCTTGTGTTGACAGTCGCACCACGATGCGTCACGACCATGCGCTGCGCAGTCCTCGTGCCTGCCCTCCCGGCACGCTTGACAGATCATGTGCTGAGTGTGCCCGGCCGGCCCTCCTCCGGCACACCCTGAGCGCGGGCCAGCATGGCCATCGGGGTGGTGGACGCCCTCCCGCGGTCTCGTCCCCGGAGCCGGGCCGGACCGCGTCGATGCCGCTGGCGGCCCAGACGGCGACCCGGACGGCGGCCTCCGGTGCTCCGCTGCGCAGCAGGCTCCGACGGCTCAGTTTCATGTGACGCCTCCGAGGGATGGGCGGGCAAACCGGACGGACCAGACGCTAGCGGCGACCGGGCGATCCTGTCCCGGGTCTCCGTCCGGGTTGTGGACAACGCCCGAGCCTGTGGACAGCCGGTGGGCTTTCGTCGTACCCCTCTCGTACCGTTGGTCAGGTGCGTCCCAGGAGCGACATCGTGCCCACCACCGGCCGCTTCGACGTGGTCAGCGAGTGCCGGCCGTCCGGTGACCAGCCGCAGGCGATCGACGACCTCGAGCGGCGGATCCGCGCGGGCGAGCGCGACGTGGTGCTGCTC
>JBKOWA010000552.1:0-2933 GCA_046724155.1 Actinomycetota bacterium | reverse complement strand
CCGGGTTCGCCCGGCAGCACGGGCTGACCGTCAACGCCGTGGTACAGGGTGCCTGGGCGCTGCTGCTTGCGCGGTACAGCGGCCGTTGCGACGTCTGCTTCGGCGCGACCGTCTCGGCCCGCCCGGCCGGACTGCCCGGAGTGGACTCGATCGTCGGGATCTTCCTCAACACCCTGCCGGTCCGGGTGCAGGTGGACGACCGTGCCGGCGTGGCCGGCTGGCTGCAGCGGCTACAGGCCGAGCAGGCCGAGGCGCGGCAGTGGGACGCCGTGTCGCTGGCCGACGTGCAGGGGCTGAGCAGCCTGCCAGGCGGCGCGGGCCTGTTCGACAGCATCGTGGTCTTCGAGAACTACCCGATCAACCGGGAGGCGGCGCAGGCCAACGGCCTGCGGGTGCGCGAGCTGGGTGCCGACGAGACGACGAACTACCCGCTCACCGTCGTGGTCAGCCCCGGCGAGCGGATGCTGGTCGAGGTCGGGTACGACCCCGCGCTGTTCGACCCGGGCACCGTGCAGCTGCTCGCGGAACGGCTGGGCCGGCTGCTGCGCCGGCTCCCCGCCGACCCCGCCGCGCCGGTCGGCACGATCGACCTGCTGTCCGGAGTGGAGCGCCGGCTGGTCCAGGTGGACTGGAACTGCACTGGCGTCGACGTGCCGGCGGTGCCGCTGGGCGAGCTGGTCGAGGCCCAGGCGGCGCGCACCCCGAACCTGCCCGCGGTGCTGTTCGAGGGCGGCTCGCTGAGCTACGCCGAGCTGGACGCCCGGGCGAACCGGCTGGCCCGGTTGCTGGTCCGGCACGGGGCGGGCCCGGAGCGGGTGGTGGCGCTGGCTCTGCCGCGGTCGGTGGAGATCGTGGTGGCCCAGCTGGCGGTGGCCAAGGCGGGGGCGGCGTTCCTGCCGGTGGACCCCGCCTACCCGGCGGACCGGATCCGTTTCATGCTGGCCGACGCCGCACCGGTGCTGGTGGTCTCGACGGCCGGCGCGTCCTGCTCCACCGCGACCGCCGCCAACCGGGTGTCGCCGAGCAGCAGCGCCGCCTCGGGCAGCGCCCACGCCGTGCCCGACCGGCCGAAGTCCAGCCCGGACAGCCCGCTGCCGCCGGGCACCGGCGTGCCGGTGCTGCTGCTGGACGACCCGGCCACCGCCGCGGCGCTGGCCGGGCTGGACGGCAGCGACCTGACCGACGCCGATCGGCTCGCCCCGCTGCGGCTGGCCAACCCGGCGTACCTGATCTACACCTCCGGCTCCACCGGCCGGCCGAAGGGCGTGCTGGTCCCGCATGCCGGGCTGGCCAGCTTCTCGGCGGCGGAGATCGACCGCTACGCGGTGCGGCCCGGGGACCGGGTGCTGCAGTTCTCCTCGCCCAGCTTCGACGCCTCGGTGCTGGAGCTGTGCATGTCGCTGCCGGCCGGCGCCGCCCTGGTGTCGCCGCCGGCCGGGCCGCTGCTCGGCGAGCACCTGGTCGAGGTGCTGGCGAAGTTCCAGGTCACCCACGCGCTGATCCCACCGGCGGCGCTGGCCACCGTGCCGGAGCGGGTGGCCCGCGACCAGCTCCCGGACTTCCGGGGGGTGATCGTCGGCGGCGACGCGTGCACCGCGGAGCTGGTGGCCCGGTGGGCGCCCGGCCGGCGGATGATCAACTCGTACGGGCCGACCGAGGCGACCGTGGTCAGCACCTGGTCCGAGCCGCTGGTGGCAGGCGGTGGCGCGCCGCCGATCGGCCGGCCGATCGCCAACATGCGGGCCTACGTGCTCGACGCCGGGCTGCGGCCGGTGCCGGTCGGGGTGACCGGGGAGCTGTACGTGGCCGGGATCGGGCTGGCCCGCGGCTACCTGGACCGCCCGGGGCTGACCGCCCAGCGGTTCGTGGCCGACCCGTTCGATGCGCCCGGCAGCCGGATGTACCGCACCGGCGACCTGGTCCGCTGGTCCGCCACCGGGGAGCTGCAGTACGCCGGCCGGGCCGACGACCAGGTCAAGATCCGCGGGTTCCGGGTCGAGCCGGGCGAGATCGAGGCCGCGCTGGCCGCCCATCCCGGGGTTTCCCAGGCGGTCGTGGTGGCCCGCGAGGACGAGCCCGGCCACCGGCAGCTCGTCGCCTACCTGGTGGCCGCCGGCCGGGCACCCACGACCGGCCGGGCACCCACGACCGGCCGGGCACCTGAGACCGACCGGGCACCCACGACCGACCGGGCACCCACGACCGACCGGGCACCCACGACCGACCGGGCACCTGAGACCGGCCGGGCACCCACGACCGACCGGGCACCCACGACCGACCGGGCACCTGAGACCGACCGGGCACCCGCGACCGACGGGGCATCGACGACTGACCGGACAGCCGCCACCGGGCCGGCACCCGACCCGGCCGAGCTGCGGGCGTTCCTGTCCCGGACGCTGCCCGACCACATGCTGCCCGCGGCGTACCTCATCCTGCCGGCCCTGCCGCTCAGCCCGAACGGCAAGCTCGACCGCCAGGCCCTGCCGGCGCCGGACCGGACCGCCCGGCCGGCGGCGGCCGACCACGCCGCGCCGGGTACCGACACCGAGCAGATCCTGGCCACCATCTGGGCCGACGTGCTGCACCGCGACGATCCGGGCGTCCACGACGACTTCTTCGACCTCGGCGGCGACTCCATCCGGAGCCTGCTGGTCGCGTCCCGGGCCAGCGCGGCGTTCGAGGTCAGCCTCACGCCGCGGGACGTGCTGGCCGCCCGCACGATCGCGGTGCTGGCGCAGCTGGTCGAGGAGCAGATCCTGCGCGAGCTCGAAGACGCCGCCATCTCGGGTGCGGGTGTCCCGCAAGGTGCCGGTGACGGCAACCAGGACGACCGGTAAGGAGAGGATGAGCATGCCGTCATCGCGAGAGACCCGCATCGCCGCACTGCCCGCCGAGGCGCGGGAACGGTTGCGCCAGCGCCTGGCCGGGAAGGC
>JBKOWA010000347.1:0-1843 GCA_046724155.1 Actinomycetota bacterium | reverse complement strand
CGCTGGACCTGGCCGGCTTCGGGCTCGGCTCGGCCGCGCTGGCCGCGGTCGTGTTCGCGGTGATCGGCGGGGAGAACGCAGGCTACCGGGCCGGCTGGGTGATCGGCCTGTTCGCGCTGGCCGCGGTGGCCGGCGCCGGGTTCCTGGCGGTCGAGCGCCGGGCGGCCGGGCCGATGCTCGACCTGGCGTACCTGCGCCAGCCGGCGTTCGTGGGGCCGCTGCTGGTCACGTTCACCATCTACTTCGGGGTGTTCTCGATCTTCTTCTTCACCGCGCTGTACCTGCAGTCGGTGGTGGGCTACTCCGGCTACCGGATCGCGGCCCAGTTCGGCCCGATGGCCGCCGCCATGGTGCTCGGCTCGCTGCTGACCGGGCGCTGGGTGGCCCGCGCCGGCCCGCGTGACCCGATGCTGGTCGGCTGCCTGGTGGCCGCCGCCGGGACCGTGCTCACCGAGCACTACCTGGGCGCGGACGAGCCGTTCCGGCCGTTGCTGGTGACGCTCACGGTGGCCGGCGCCGGGCTCGGCATCGCGGTGGTGCCGGTGACCTCGGCGGTGCTCGGCCTGGTGCCGGCCGCGCGGTCCGGGATGGCCGCCTCGATGAGCAACACCAGCCGCCAGCTCGGCGCGGTCTTCGGCACCGCGATCCTCGGCTCGATCGTGTACGGCCGGTTGGTCACCGACCTCACCAACCGGCTGAACGAGCTGCAGGTCCCGGTCGCGTTCCACCAGATCGTGATCGATGCGGTGGTGACCGGGCAGGCAAGCCCGGCCGATGCGGCCGCCTACGCCGGGTACGGGCCGATCGTCGGCCGGGTGATCGAGGCGGCCGGCGAGTCGTTCCGGTCCGGGCTGTCCGCGGCGCTGCTCGGCTCGGCCGGTCTGATAGTGGTGGGCGCGGTGATCGCGCTGGGCACCGTCCGGCCCTCCGCGCCACCCCAGCTCCGGGAGGTTGTCGGCGAGGCGCAGTAGGGTTGCACCACCATGAGTGCGGTCTCGGAAGTGTCAGCCGACCCGGAAGTGTCAGCCGAGCAGGGCGCCCGGCGGCCCCGGGTGCGGCTGGCCGTCGACCCCGACACCCTGCTGGACGGGCTCAACCCGCAGCAGCGCGAGGCGGTCCTGCATACCGGCTCGCCGCTGCTGATCGTGGCCGGCGCCGGGTCCGGCAAGACCCGGGTGCTCACCGCCCGGATCGCGTACCTGCTGGCGCACCGCGACGTGCAGCCGGGCGAGGTCCTGGCGATCACGTTCACCAACAAGGCGGCCGGCGAGATGCGCGAGCGGGTGGCCGCGCTGGTGGGCCGGCGGGCCAACGCGATGTGGGTGTCCACGTTCCACTCGATGTGCGTGCGGATCCTGCGCGCGCAGGCCAAGCAGCTGGGCTACACCACCACGTTCTCGATCTACGACCAGGCGGACAGCCAGCGGCTGATGACCCTGGTCGGCCGGGACCTCGACCTGGATCCCAAGCGGTTCCCCGGGCGGGCGCTGGCCGCGCAGGTGAGCAACCTGAAGAACGAGCTGGTGGACTGCGAGGCCTGGGCACGGCGCGCGTCCGGTCATATGGAGCAGGTGCTCGCGGAGGCTTACACGCTGTACCAGCGCCGGCTGCGGGACGCCAACGCGATGGACTTCGACGACCTGATCATGACCACGGTCAACCTGCTGCAGGCGTTCCCGGATGTCGCCGAGCACTACCGGCGGCAGTTCCGGCACGTGCTGGTGGACGAGTACCAGGACACCAACCACGCGCAGTACGTGCTGGTCCGCGAGCTGGTCGGGACCGGGGACGAGGACCCGGGCGAGCTGTGCGTGGTGGGCGACGCCGACCAGTCGATCTACGC
>JBKOWA010000049.1:0-2591 GCA_046724155.1 Actinomycetota bacterium | reverse complement strand
GCCTGGGCCGGCCGCGGGTCCGGCCCAGGCGCTCGGCGGCCGGGCGACGTCAGGGCGTCGATCGGGAGGGTGCGGGTCGGGAGGGCACCGGTCGGGGGACCTCAGGCCAGGGCCGGCGGGTCGGCCACCTGCAGCACCCGGTGTAACCGGATGGCCCGAAGTAACCGGATGATCCGCGGCCGGCAGCCGGTCAACACCAGCGAGCGTCCGTTGCTGGTGGCCAGCCGGTGGGTGCCCATCAACACGCCGAGCCCGACCGCATCCAGCGCGTCCACGCCGGACATGTCGACCGTCAGCTCGCCGGTGCCGTCCAGGACCGCCGCGTGCAAGGCACTGCGGATGTCGGCCGCCGCGGCCGCATCCATCCGGCCGGCCAGCGCCACGCGTTGACCGAAGGTCACCGTCGTCTGCATGCCCCTTCACCCCCATTGACGCGATGCAGTGACGTTCTGTTGAGTTCACGTCATGGGCCGGTGATACGTTCGATGTTCAACGAGATTGTTGACAGACCGTTATCGTTTACTGAGCGTTACCGGACGGATCGTGACCGCCACGACCCGGGCAGCCGGCGCGGAGCCGGCTACTCCTCGGGCAGATCCAGCCGTTCGATGTCCGCGCCGAGGCTGCGCAGGTCGCGCTCGAACTCGACGTAGCCGCGGTCGATGTGCTGGATGTCGCCGACCTCGGTGACCCCGTCGGCGACCAGACCGGCCAGCACCAGGGCGGCGCCGGCCCGGATGTCGCTGGCCCGCACCGGCGCGCCGGACAGCCGCGACCGGCCCCGGATCACCGCGTGGTGGCCGTCGGTGCGGACGTCGGCGCCCAGCCTGGCCAGTTCGCGGGCGAACACGAACCGGGCCTCGAAGACGTTCTCGGTGACCATGGCCACCCCGTCGGACACCGAGGCCAGGGTGAACACCATCGGCTGCAGGTCGGTGGGGAAACCCGGGAACGGCAGGGTGACCACGTCCACGGCGCGCGGCCGGCCCTGCATCGCCACCCGGAACCCGTCCTCGGCGGCCTCCACGTGCGCGCCCGCGGTGGTCAGCTTGTCCAGGGCGATCTCCAGGTGCTCCGGCCTCGCGCCGAGCACCGTCACGTCACCTTGGGTGACCGCCGCGCCGATGGCCCAGGTGCCGGCCACGATCCGGTCCGGCACCACCCGGTGCTGCACCGGGTGCAGCCCGTCCACGCCCTCGACGACCAGCTCCGAGGTGCCGGCGCCGCTGATCCGGGCACCCATCGCGGACAGCAGCCGGCACAGGTCCACGATCTCCGGCTCGCGGGCGGCGTTGTCGATGACGGTGGTGCCCTTGGCCAACACGGCCGCGGTCAGCAGGTTCTCGGTGGCGCCGACGCTGGGGAAGTCCAGCCAGATCGAGGCGCCGTGCAGCGCGCTGGCGGTGGCCACCAGGTAGCCGTGCTCGGTGGACACCACGGCACCCATCCGCTCCAGCCCGGCGATGTGCATGTCCAGCGCGCGGGTGCCGATGTTGTCCCCGCCCGGCAGCGCCACCCGGGCCTCGCCGCGGCGGGCCACCAGCGGGCCCAGCACGTTGATCGAGGCCCGGATCCGGCGGACCAGGTCGTACGGCGCGTGTGTTTCCAACCGCTCCGGGGTGGTCACCTCGACCCGGTCGCCCGCCACCGTCACCTGGCAGCCGAGCCGGCGGAGCAGGCCGCCCATCACGGAGACGTCCAGGATGCGGGGCACGTCGGTGAGCGTGGTGGCGCCGTCGGCGAGCAGCGCGGCGGCCATCAGCTTCAGCACGCTGTTCTTCGCGCCGGGCACCCGCACCTGGCCGACCAGCCGGGCGCTGCCGTTGATCCGGAAGACCTGCACCGGGACATCGTAGGGGTGCCCCGGGCTGGACGCTCGGGTGCGGGTGTCCCGCTAGACCTCGGGTGCGGGTGCCCCGGGCTAGACGCTCGGGTGCGGGTGTCCCGCATAGGGTTGCGGCATGCCAGTACACCTGACCCGCATCTACACCCGGACCGGCGACGACGGGACCACCGGCCTCGGCGACTTCAGCCGGGTCAGCAAGACCGACCCGCGGCTGGTCGCCTACGCCGACACCGACGAGGCGAACTCGGCGCTCGGCGTGGCGCTTGCCCTCGGCGATCTGACCGACGACGTGCGCGCGGTGCTGACCTCGGTGCAGAACGACCTGTTCGACGTGGGCGCCGACCTCTGCACGCCGATCGCGCCGGACCCGAAGTACCCGCCGCTGCGGGTGACCGAGGCCTACGTCGAGCGGCTCGAGAGCTGGTGCGACGAGTTCAACTCCCGGCTGGGCAAGCTGGACAGCTTCATCCTGCCCGGCGGCACGCCCGGCGCGGCGCTGCTGCACCAGGCCCGCACCGTGGTACGGCGGGCCGAACGGACCAGCTGGGCGCTGCTGGACGCCGACCCGGAGCGCACCAGCGTGTTGCCCGCGAAGTACCTCAACCGGCTGTCCGACCTGCTGTTCATCCTGTCCCGGGTGGCCAACCCCGGCGGCGACGTACTCTGGCAGCCCGGCGCCAACAAGTGACCGCACCATTGATGTTCCAGCCGGCAGTCATGTATGTCTAGCCGGCCGCTACAGGAG
>JBKOWA010000339.1:0-6142 GCA_046724155.1 Actinomycetota bacterium | reverse complement strand
GCCGTGGACCCGGCGGCGAACCCGGCTGCGGCGCCGACGGTGGTCAGGACCGCGACCCCGATCGCACCGCCGATCTGCAACGTGCTGTTGACCAGCCCGGCCGCCGCACCACCCACCGGGCCGGTCACCCCCTGGGTGCACACGACGAACGCGGCGACCAGGGAGACCCCCAGCCCCAGGCACCACAGCATGGCCGGCAGCACGAACCCGGTCACGATGTTCACCCCGGGGCTCAGCACCGCGGACCACCAGGCCAGGGCGACGCCCTGGACGGCGAAGCCGCCCCCGAGGAGGTCGACCGGCGTCACCCGGGCCAGCAGCGGCCCGGCGAGCTGCGAGCCGACGAACAGCGAGATGCTGGCCGGCACGGTGGCCGCGGCGGCCTCCATCGGGGAGTAGCCGCGGGCCTGCTGCAGGTACAGGGCGATGACCACGAAGAAGACGCCGAACAGCAGTGCGCCGACGCCGGCGTTCGCCGCGTTGCCCAGCACGATGTTGCGCCGCACCAGCACCCGTGGCACCAGCGGGTTGGCCGCCCGCCGCTGGCGCAGGGCGAACGCGGCCAGCAGCAGGGCGGCGGCGGCCAGCTCGAACAGCGTGGCGGCGGACAGCCAGCCCTGCTCGCGCCCGCGCACCACCGCGTAGACCACGAAGCACAGGCCACCGGTGCCGACCACGGCGCCGACGACGTCCATCCCGCCGCGGGCCTGCGGCGGGTCGGCGGGCAGCAGCCGCACGCCGAGGGCGAGCACCAGGGCGCCGGTCGGGACGTTGACCAGGAACGCCCACTGCCACGCCGCGGTGGTGAGCGCGCCGCCGATCACGATGCCCAGCGCGCCGGCGAGGCCGCCGATGCCGGTCCAGATGCTCAGCGCACGGTTGCGCTCGGCGCCCTCACGGAAGATGTCGGTCACCAGGGCGAGCGCGGCCGGGGCGATCAGCGCCGCCCCGAGCCCCTGGGCCGCCCGCCCGGCGACGAGCTGCCACGCCTGGGTCGACAGCCCGCAGGCCAGCGAGGCCGCCACGAACAGCACCAGGCCGACCAGGATGAGCCGGCGGCGTCCGACCAGGTCGGCGATGCGGCCCCCGAGCAGCAGGAACCCGCCCAGGGCCAGCATGTACGCGTCCATCACCCAGGCCAGGTCCGCCGGGGCGAAGCCGAGGTCGCGCCGGATCGACTCCAGCGCCACGTTGACGATGCCGGCGTCCAGCACGATCAGGAACTGGGTGAGCGCCAGCAGGGTGAAAATCAGCCACCGGCCGGCTGCCGAGCGCGTTCTGGTTCCAGTCAAGCCCGTCCCCTCCCACGGATCCTCAGGTGCCTGGTCCGGGGCGGCCGGACCGCATTCGAGAATCCCCCCGGACCGGCCGCGCCGGCATCGCGTATTCACGTGATCTGCCGCCCGGACCGCAGTCCGGCCGGCCGGGATCACGTGATGTTCCTGATCCCGGACGACGCGCAGGATGGGGCGCCACGCCTTTGCCGCACTATGCCGGCGGCGATGCCGCCGACCAGCTCAAAAGGGGCAATAGCATGATCACGATCACCATTTCGCACACACTGCATATCTTCGAGGCGGCCGATCCGGCGGCCGCCCACCCGGACGAGCTCTGGGACAGCCTGGTGCACAAGGCAGAGAACCCGGTCCGGTACGTCCCGTCGATCACCGCGGCCCGGGTGCTGGAACGCCATCCCGACGGGTTCGTCCGGGAGATCGTGCTCCGCGGCCGGGACCGGTTCCGCGAGCGGGTGGTTCTTGAGCCGAGGCGGCGGGTCGTCTTTCACCAGCTCGACGACCCGGACCTGGCGTTGATCACCAATGAGATCGGGATCGACCAGGCCGGCGCGACGACCTACACCCTGACGGTCACGATGTCGCCCAACGGCGTGCACCGCAGCCGATCGGAGCCCGGCTTCCTCGAGGCAAGCGACACGATCTTCTTCGACACCGCACGCGGCACGGTGAACAGCCTGCGGCTGATCGCGACCGGCGGATCCGAGCCGGCGCGCAGCCGCTGAGGCCGGCGCCGGCTGAGCCGGCAGCAGCCACCCCGTACCGCGGGACCCGACGGTGGCCAGAGGGATTCTCGACCAAGGGCTGGCAGGCTCGCCGCTGATGGAGCCAGCACCGCTCGCCGGCTTCGGCGCGCTGTACGACCTGCGGGCCGACCGGCTGACGCCCAGCCAGTTCGAGGTCGCCGTCACTGCGGACAGGCGCACCGCCACGTTCTCCTTCACCGGCCTGATATTGGACCGCGCTGACGCACTCCGGCGCGGGTGGGACATCCACGCTCAGCTGATGCTGCCCGGCCGCTACTTCCAGGAGTTCACCACGATCAGCTGAGCAGCCCGGACCGCTCACCTACCGACCGATAGAGGACAACCATGAGCAGCAACCGCCCCATCGGCATCCTCGGCACCGGCCGGTGCCTGCCCAGCATCCGGGTGAGCAACGACGAGATAGCCGCGCGGGCCGGCGTGACCAGCGAGTGGATCGAGCAGAAGACCGGGATCCGGCAACGCCGGCGGGCCGCCGCCCACGAAGCGACCTCAGACCTCGCGGCGGCCGCCGCCGGCCGCGCGCTCGCCCAGGCCGGCCGGCGGGCTGAACAGGTATCGCACATCGTGGTCGCCACCTCCACCCCCGACCACCCGCAGCCGGCCACCGCCAGCATCGTGCAGCACCTGATCGGCGCGACCGGAGCCGCCGCGTTCGACGTGAACTCCGCATGCAGCGGCTTCGTGTTCGCCCTCACCATTGCCGAACGCCTCCTCCACGGCGATCCCGGGGACGGGTGCGCGCTGGTGATCGGCGCGGACATCTACTCGCGAATCCTCGACTACACCGACCGCAGGACAGCGGTCCTGTTCGGGGACGGCGCGGGAGCGGCAGTGCTCGGCCCGGTGCCCGAAGGGCAGGGCATCGTCGCCACCAGCCTGCTCACCCGCGGCGACCAGCACGAGTTGATCACCGTCCCGGCGGGCGGGAGCCGGCGCCCGCCGTCTCCGCACACGGTCGAGGACGGCCAGCACTTCTTCCGGATGGACGGGCGCGGCGTCCGCGGGTTCGTGGCGGACCACCTGCCCGCGGCGGTTCACCAGGTGCTCGACAAGGCCGGCATTCCGGCTGCCCACGTGGACCACTTCGTGCCGCACCAAGCCAACGGCGTGATGATCGGCGACATCTGGCCGTCGCTGGGACTCGGCGCGGCCGCCTGCCACCTCTGCCTTGAGCAGTACGGCAACACCGGTGCGGCTTCGGTGCCCATCACACTGGACCTGGTGCACCGAGACGGTCTGTTCGCCGTGAACGATGTCGTGGTCCTGTCCGGATTCGGTGGCGGCATGTCGGTCGGATCCGCCGTGCTGCGTTGGGCACCCACGCAATCCGCCCGGCAGTTCCGTTCCCGGGAGTCGGTAGACTCGGCCTTACCGCACGTCGAACGGTCGGAACGGGAGCTGCTGAGGGCGTCCTGACCGGATCCGAACGGCGGGCCCCGGCCCGGGCGCCGGGACCCGCTTGTCTCGGGTTGGCGTAGTACTACCCGGGCACCCGGGCCCCTCCAGCCGGGTGCCCGGCGTCGAGCCCGGCGAGCAGGTCGGCCGCCCAGGAGGCGTCGTACCGCTCCAGCCGGGGGAAGCCGGTCGGCGGGCCGCCGGTCCAGTGGTAGGTCACGCCCGGGTTGTGCGCCGCGAACCCGCCCGCGGTGAACAGGTGCGGGCTGCCCTGCACCGGCAGCCGCCGGGCGGCCGCCCAGTCCCGGTACACCTCGGCCCGGCCGGCACCCTCCGCCAGTGCCCGCTCCAGCGCGCCTGCATCGACGTGCGGGCACTGCTCCGCGATGTCCAGGATCACCGAGTGCACGCTGATGCACCGGCACTCGGCGTAGAACGCCCGGCGCAGCGCGGTGTCGAGCTCGTCGCTGTCGGCCAGCCCGCCGACCTCCGGCCGCTTGGCCGCCTGCACCGCCTCCAGCGCCGGCAGGGTGGTGACCGGGTAGGTCCAGTCCGGGCCGCTCCACAGCTGCCAGCCCAGCTCCGGGCGGTGCCCGGCGATCGCCACCACCTCGGCGTCCAGGATGTGCTTCGGGGTCGGCGCCCGGTTGAACAGCTCCAGGGGGAAGGCGCGATGGTCCACGCGCAGCGGCTGACCGCGCTCGCCGGCCGCCGCGTGCAGGGTGTGCAGGGTGAGCGTCGCCCAGGGGCAGCCGATGTCCGACCACACGGTGAGCGTCCCGGCGTCCGGGTGCGCCGCCTCCTGCGGTGCCGTGGTTGTCAGCGCCGCCGGACCCGCCATGTTGCCCGCCTCCCGGCCCGCGCACGGCACGCCGGACAGCCCGGCGGCACGGCTGCGGGTCACCCCGGCAGCATTCCCCGGCCGGCGGCGGCCCGCATCACGTGTTCACGTGATTCCCGGGCCGGCCGCCGCGGCCCGGGCAGATCGCGTGAACACGCGATACCCGGCGCCGGGTCTGGTGTCGACACTTGCCGTCGACAAGGACGCTCCGAACGGCCGCCAGACGAGGTGCTGCCCGGCCGGGGCCGACCACAACAGGATCGGATTCTCGCCATGACACTGCAGGGAAAGACCGCGATCGTCACGGGTGGCTCTCGCGGCATCGGCCGGGCGATCGCCGAGCGCCTCGGCCGCGAGGGCGCGTCGGTGGTGGTCAACTACCGGTCCAACCGGGAGGCCGCCGAGCTGGTCGTGAAGACGATCAAGGACGCGGGCGGCCAGGCCGTCACGGCGGCGGCCGACGTCGCCACCGCGCAGGGCGTGGCAGCACTGTTCGAGGCCGCCCGGCTGGAGTTCGGCGGGGTCGACATCGTCGTGAACAACGCGGCGATCTTCGTCGGCGGCCCGGTGGAATACATCAGCGAGGCGGACTTCGACCGGCTGTTCGCGGTCAACGTCAAGGGCGTCTACTTCGCCGCGCAGCAGGCCGCGCAGTACCTGCGCGACGGCGGGCGGGTCATCAACGTCTCCGCCGGGGTGCCGAAGGGCGGCCAGCCGTTCCTCGGTGTGTACGCCGCGAGCAAGGCGGCCGTGGACGCGCTGACCCGCTCGCTGGCGCACGCGCTCGGGTCGCGTGGCATCACCGTGAACGCGGTCGCTCCCGGGCCTACCGACACCGACATGCTGGCCCCGGAGGCCCGCGCCGGCCTGGACGAGCTGATCCGCAGCACCCCGCTGGGCCGGCTCGGCCAGCCGGCCGACATCGCGGGTGTCGTCGCGTTCCTGGCCGGCCCCGACAGCGGCTGGGTGACCGGCCAGAGCATCCACGCCGACGGGGGCGCGGTGTAGGTCGCCGCGGCCGGGCCGCCCCGCCCGGTGCCCGCACGCTCCCTCTCGGTTCACGCGGAAGTGTCCGGCGCGCCCGCGCTCCCCGCCGAGCGCCGGTTCCAGCACGCCGGACACTTTCGCCGGCCGCAGCCGCGCCGGCGCTCTCCGGTGCGGTCAGCCCATGGGGTAGGTGGTGAGGTAGCTGGGGACGCCGACCGCGCCGGAGGTGACCGGGTCGCCGGTGTCGTTGACGACGTGGTCGATGGTGCCGGCGCCGAGCTCGACGGTCAGCGTGTCGTGCAGCGTCACCCCGGGGGTGGTGGGCACCTCGAACCCGTGGGCGGCGTGGATCGTCGGGTCGACGTTGGTGTAGATGTAGCTGCCGCCGCCCCACAGCTCATGGGTGCGCACCTGGTCCGCCACCTTGTACGCCGCCCAGCCCGGGACGCCGTCGTGGCTCCACGCGGCCTGGTCGGGTGGGTCGTACGGCAGCTCGTTCTGGAAGAAGATCGTCCTGCCGTTCTCGCCGCTCCAGATGACGTTGTACTTCTGGTAGTGCTCGACGAACAGGCCGGTCGCGGTGATGTCGTCGCCGTTGACGACGACGCCGGTGTCCGCGGTGTTGATGCTCCAGCCGACGCCGTTGCCGTGGTCGGCCCGCCAGGCCCAGATGTCGTCGAGGATGACGCCGTCGCTGTTGACCTCGAGGCTGACCGTCGCCCGGCCCACGTGCGGGCCGCCCACCCGGAAGAACACGTCCTGGAGCGCGACGGGTTGCCCCAGCGGGCTGCTCTGCCAGTCGTCGGCGTCGTGGCGGCTGCCGACGCGGAGCAGGTCGGGCGAGGTGGTGGGCCCGG
>JBKOWA010000578.1:0-8883 GCA_046724155.1 Actinomycetota bacterium | reverse complement strand
CAGACCTCCGGAAGTAGCGGTTGATCAAGGCTCTGGTCTGGGTTTTTGTTGGGCATTCAACGTGAAGATCTTGTGCAGGTTGGCTAGGATTGGTGGGTGAACCGGGGGCTGCAGATGTTGCTGGCTGGGATGCCTGAGCGGCGTCCGGTGCTCAGGTGCTTCCAGCGTGGTGATGAGCAGGTGGTGACGGCGGGCGGGGTCGTGCTGTTCGGCCCGTACCGGGCCGGTGACCTGGGAGCGCGGAATCTGGCGATCGTGAACCTGACCCTGCTGGGGTTCGGCGTTGGGCAGGTCGCCGAGGCGTTCGGGTTGCGGCCGGGCACGGTCTCGCATCTGCGTACGGCGTTCCGTCGCGGCGGGTCGGCGGCGCTGGTCAAGATCTCTGGCCGGCCCGCGCAGCTGAACGGGCAGGTGGTTGCTGAGGTTCGGGGGTGGTTGGAGGAGGGGTACAGCCAGCAGGAGGCCGCCGATCGGCTGGGGGTCAGCCCGTCAGCGGTGTCGCACGCGCTGCGCCGTCACCGGGCGGTCGCGCCGCAGCCGGCGCCGGTCGCCGATGAACTTTCCTTCGTCGAGTCTGACGCTGCGGAGCCGGCTGGAGCGGAGGGGCCGGCCGCAGCGGAGGAGCCGACCGCGCAGGCAGAGCCGGCGGGACAGCAAGAGCAGGCCGCAGCGGAGGGACCGGCCGCGCAGGCAGAGCCGGCGGGACAGCAAGAGCAGGCCGCAGCGGAGGGACCGGCCGCGCAGGCAGAGCCGGCGGGTGCGGTGGAGTTGGTTGCAGGTGCTGAGGTTGTGCTGCGGCCGGCCACGGAGTTGGTGGGCCGCAGGATGCGCGGGTTGGAGGGCAGCTATCCCAGCCGCTACGCCGGGGCGATGCTGGCCTACTTCTATCTGGACCGGTCCGGGGCCGGGGAAGTCCTGGCTGGTCTGGACGGGGCGGCGTGGCGGCGCCTCGACCAGGCTCAGCTGGCCACGTTCACGGTGCTGGCGCTGTTATGCGGGGTCGGCTCGATCGAGGGCGTCAAGACGCTCATCCGCTCCCAGGCCGGGCCGCTGGTGGGCCTGGCCGCCAGCCCGCAGCTACGGACGCTGCGGCCCCGGCTGGCCGCCATCGCCGACCGTACCGACGTGGCGGACGCCCAGCGTCGGCTCGCGGCCGGGATGCTCACCACGGCCGGTGAAAGCGCCGGTATCTACTACGTCGACGATCATTTCGTGCCCTACGGCGGGGCGAAACCGGTCGCGAAGGGCCACAACGGCAAACGCGGCCGCGCCGAGAAAGGCCGCGCCGACACCCTGGTCACCGACGCCCGGGGCCGGGCGGTGTGCTTCACCACCGGCGAGCCGTCGCACCTGTCCAAGACGATGCAGCCAGCCCTGCGCGAACTACGGCAGATCATTCCCACCGGGCCGGTCCTGCTCGGGTTCGACCGCGGCGGCGCCTACGCCGAAGCGTTCACCGCCTGCCGCCAAGCCGACATCGACTTCATCACCTACCGCCGCGGCGCGCCGGCGGCCACCACCGCCGAACCGGCCGCGCACCGCATCCGCCGCGGCCGTAACCAGGTCGAGGTCATCCTCGCCGACGAACCCATCGCCTTCCCGAACTACGACGGCCCGTGCCGGCAGCTGACCCTCTACGAACGCACCTGCGGCTGCGCCGCGCTGGCCGGCTGCACCCACCTGAGGCCGGTGCTGCAGGTCCTCACCAGCGACACCACCGCCTCCGCCCCCAACCTCCTGCTCACCCTCAAGGGCCGGTGGGTCATCGAGAACGCCTTCAAGTACCTGGACTACTACGGCATCGACTGGCTGGTGGACTACCACGCCGAGACCACCGCCCGCACCGCCCTGGTCCGCAACCCCGCCCGAGACACCGCCAACGCCGCCATCCGCGCCGCCAAGACCGAACTCGCCGAAACCCAACGCGCCCTCGGCGAACTCCTCGACGCCAACCTCCCCCCAGCCGCCAAGAACGCCGCCATCCCCGCCGCCCGCACCGCCATCACCCACGCCCAACACAAAATCAACACCCTCACCACCCACCGCGACACCATCCCCACCCAACTACCCGCCAACCAGATCGACCCCACCGCCCAACGCGCCCTCCACCGCACCCACCGCCGCGGCCTGACCATGATGCTGCGACTCCTCGCCTACAACACCGACACCTGGCTCGCCGACCACCTCAACACCTACCTCCAAGACCCCAACGAGTACCGCGCCATCACCCGCAACCTCATGCACACCCCCGGCACCATCACCTACACCCCCGACCACATCACCGTCACCCTCGACCCACCCGACACCCCCCGCATCACCCGCGCCCTCACCAACCTCATCACCGAACTCAACCACACCCCACCCCACATCCCCGGCGACCCCCGACCCATCACCTACAAGATCACCCACAGCTGACCGAACATCGATCGACGTTCACGACCTACTTCCGGAGGTCTGGGGCCGTGGGCAGCCCCCAATGGCAGCCGGCGACCGCTGCTGCCGGCACCGGGATCACGGCGAGGCCGGGGATCATGCTGAGAACGACGGCAACCCGAGAAAGACGCATCGTCGCCCCTCCACATCTCGCGACAATAAGCGGCACATACCGTAGCGCCTCCCATCCTCCCGGCGGAACGGATGGCCGGGTGGCCCGGGGGTAACCCGGCGAAATCTCATCCCGGCTAACGTCACAGGGTGCGGGTCGCGGTGGTGGGTGCCGGGGTGGTGGGTCTGGCCGCAGCGGGCGAGGCGGTCCGGGCGGGGCATGAGGTCCGGTGTTTCGAGGCCGCAACGCCGATGGGTGCCCGGTCCGCGGGTGGGACGCGGGTCTTCCGGCTGGCGCATGCGGCGCCCGGTCTGGTCGAGTGGGCGGCGCGGGCGCGCCGGGGCTGGCAGCGCTGGTCGCAGGAGGCCGGCGCCGAGCTGGTCGGCGGGGAAGGCACCGTGGTCAGCGGTGGGGTTGCCGAGCTGGCCGAGGCGATGAGCCAGGCCGGGGCCGGCTACCGGGTGGTCGACGAGCCGCCCCCGCTGCTGCCGGCGGCCGCACCTGCCGGGCCGTTCCTGGTCGACCCGGCCGGCGGCGTGATCCGGGCTGCGGCGACCGGCCGGTTCCTGGTCGGCGTGCTCGGGCCGCGGCTGGTCGGTGCCGCGGTCACCGCAATCGAGCAACGTGGCGGGTCGGCCCGGGTGGTGGCCGGTGCGGACGGATGGGAGTGCGACTCGGTGCTGCTGGCCGCCGGTGCGGCGACACCGGGTCTTGCCGCGCAGGTCGGGATCCGGGTGCCCGCGGTAATGGTGCACCATGCCCGGTTCACCTTCGCGCTGCGGGATCCGGCCGCCGCGCCGCCGTGCTGGTTGGACCGTTCGCAGGCCTGGCAGTCCGGGTTCACCGGCTACGGCCACCTCGCCGGCCCGGGTCTGTGGGCCGCCGGGTTGCACCTGCCAGGCGGGGAGACCCGGTGGGAAATGGGTCGTGAGCAGGCCGTACAGGCCTCCGCCGAGGCCGTGGGGCGGTACGTCACCGAGCACCTGACCGGACTCCTGCCCGGGGCGGTGGAGATGGTGTACTGCACGACGATTGCGGACGCTGGCGATGGCGTGTCGGCGGAGCGCGCCGGCCCGGTGCTGGCGATCTGGGGCAACAACCTGTTCAAGCATGCGCCGTACCTGGCCGAGGTTCTCGTCACCGCGCTGGCCAGCGATGAGCTGCCCGCCGCCTTCGAGGTGGCCGTGCCCAGGTAGCCGCCCTCGAGTGCGTCCGGATGACTGGTCGGGGTGTGGGTGGACTCCGGTCGGCTGTGCCAGGGCCGCAGGGCGCGGGCGACCTCGCTGCGCACGCCGACGGTGTGCCCGGTTACCGGCCCTCATGGGATGGCGCGAAGTATTCGGTCAGCATTTCGTGTGACCATTGCCCTTGTCGGACTTCGCCGCGGGGCCCGAACTCTGCAAACCAGGGTTTGATGTCGAGTACTGGAGTGCCGTCGACGGCATCCAGTTCCGCAACGTGCAGGTCTAGCCCGTCAACCTTCGTGAGGCGGCATCGAGATACGCCGAGCCAGTTGATGCGGCGCATGTTGCGGTGCCCGAAGATGCCAACCTGCGGCCAGTTCGGATTGTCCCGGGCGCTTCTCGCTCCGAGATGCAAGTCTGTCGGGTCGGTGCGGTGGAATCGGTAGATGATTTCCAGGTGTGAGAAGTCTTCCAGGCCTCTGACGGCATCGACACCGAAGCGTGTGCCGTCGATTCTGATGATGGCGTGGGTTCCGCCCCAGTAATCGTCGGTGGGTTCGATTCGCCCGCCCACGACGTAGGCTACCGGTTCGACGGTAAAGGATTCGCGTGTCACGGGGCTCCCTAGTGTCCTGGTCCTGCTCGGCGTGTCGCAGCCAGGTAGGCGGCGGCTCGTGTTCTCAGCTCCCGAATGGCTGGTGTCTCGACGCTCTTGAGCGCCGAGAGTTTCGCGTGCATGTCCTTTACTGCTTTGCGGACGCGCCCGGACCGTATTCCTTCAGCTGTGTGGAGTGCCTGGGTCCACGTTTGATGTGCTGCGTCTGCTTCGCCATTGGCCGCCTCGGCCGCGCCGAGGTATCCTAAGGTCACTACGTGTGTTCGGGCGAAGGTCGACGTTTGACGCTTGGCGACGCTGTTCCGGAATTCTCGGATGGCGCCAGGCAGGTCGCCGGCCTCGAGCAAGGTCCGCGCAGTTTCGTGTGCCAGGCTGGCCTCCCCGAAGAAGAACACGCGAGACGGCTCATCGTCTCCCTCGGTGGCTGCCGCGAGGTGGTCTTCGGCTTTGAGCAGGGCAGTTGCGGCAGTCTTCTGCTGGCCGGTAGTGGCTAGCGCACGGGCGTGCACGACACCGAGTAGGGCACACTCTCTAGGGCAGGCCGCGTTCAGCGTGTCTCGCTCGACAGACGCTATCGCAAGATCTAGGCCCTGTTGCCGGTAGCCGAGATCAAGTGCTTGATGCGCCATGGCTCGGAGGATGTGACCGCGTAGCGGTTGGTCGTCAGCCTCCGTTGCCAACTTCAGCGCGACCGAGAACTGGCGCCGCGCGATGAGGTGATCAGAGTCATCGAAGGCCATCCAGCCGGCCAGGTAGGCAAGCTCGCTTGCCGTGGCGAACATTTCGCGGCGTACGTGATCGTCGACGTAGGATCCGTGCAGGTAGTTCGCTACCTCAGTCCCTAAGTAGTGGGCGACAGCTGTTCGTGCGTGCCCCCCGCCGAGGCACTGGTCGGCCCGCGAGAACAGTGAGGTCATTTCGCGGACGGCTTCACAGTCTCCGCGACCAACATACCGGTAGCCACGGCTCCGCGTGCATCGACTCGGCATGTCCGGCGGACTGAGTGGTCCGTATAGGGGAAGGCCGGCGGCGGTTGCCGTGGCGATGAATTCTCTCCGCTGCACGTCTTCAGGATCCTCCTGTTCGCCCGGCTCGTTGCGAGTCGGCGGCGGGATGGCCATGCCCGCCAACGGGGCCGGATCTGAAATACGTTTCGGCGGCGCAAGTCCCGCCGGTTGATCGGCAAGGCCGACCAACGTGGGAGAGATATCAAGCTCGCGTACGAGAATTCGTAGGGTTGCGACGTCGCGTACGTCTTTTGCGCGTTCGATACGCGATACGGTGGCTTGGCTCAATTTACAGCGCTTGCCCAGGTCTTGCTGGGACAGTCCTCGGGCGCGGCGGCTGAGCCGGACGACCGCACCCACGTTGCCTGCGCGGGCGGCGGCGAGGATGGCGTCCGACACGGCTGCGGGCAGGTCAGCGGCCATGGCTCAGCCCCGCCCGCTCGCGTTGGGTGCTGATCGCTGCGTGTCCAGCCACCTTCCTGCCCTGTCTACCGTCATTCAATTCCTGAATATCGCTATTCACTTCCCGAGTGAAGACTGCCGGTCGGAGTCTACGTCGTTCAGCCTCGCCGGTATGGCGACGATGCAAGGACCAACACATCGCGTGCTAGCGATCACGGTAGCGCCTGAGATGGCGGCGCGCGTCATGAGGTGCCGCGCGGCGGACACGCCAGTGTCCAGGAATGGTCGCGCGCTGCACTCGGCGCCGGGTGAGGTGTCGAGCATGCTGCGGGCGGCCGGGCTGAGCAGGCTGCCTGGATCCCAGGTGACACCCGTTGGACGTTGAGGCGCTGCGGACGGCGGAGGCGGTCGCCATCGGACTGGACACCACCTCGGGTGTCGCCGGGTAGCCCCGGTGCATTGCTGCACCGAGGCCCCCTCAGGACCGTGCATGCACATTCCTGCGCACACGGCCCAAGCAAGCCACGTGGGCGGTTCAGATTGCTGGCTGCAACACGGTGTTCCTTTTCGCCGCCCGGGCGTGTGTGCCGGTGCGGGCGCAGGTGGCGTGTACGAGGTGTATGCGGTCATCGTGTGGCGTGGTGCCGGACGCGGTAGTGTGGTGGACCAGGTGTTCCGCCTTAATCGCCTTTTTTGTCACCCGTCGGTGCCAGTGTTCCCAGTCCTCGGGGGTTTGGGGTGGCTGGTCGGGGTTCAGGAGGTTTTCCCCGCATAGGGTGCACCGGGCATCCTGTCTGGTGAGCAGGCGCACGATGTAGGGGTCCAGCGGGGGTTTGACCTTCTGGCGACGCTGCGTCCAGTATTCGGTCAGGTCGGGGTCATCGACCGATGCCCGGCCTTTGACCAGGGTGTGCCGCACGATGTCAGTCCACGCCGGTTTCGGCATGTAGGCGCCGGTGTCCCGGTCGCCGAACACCCACCGGTCGTCTCTGAACTTGTTGAACTTTCCGTAGTACCGCCTGGTAATCCAGCGTTTCGGCTTGTTCGGGTGGCTCCAGCACGCCCACTTGTAGGTGAGTTTCCACAGGTAATTGGTCAGGGCATTGAACACCCTGGACGACACCACCGTGCGGTAGTAGGCGACCCATCCCCGGATGATCGGGTTGATCTTCGCCAGGACCGCCGCGACGTTGGCCCCGCGTAGTGCATGGAACTCCTTGGCCAGCCGTTTGCGGACCCTCTTGATGGCCGTGACGCTCGGTTTGATCAGCAGCTTGCCGTTCGGGTAACGACGCAGGTGAAACCCCAGAAACTCGAATCCCTCCTTGTCGTCGAGGCGCACAATGCGGGTCTTGGCCTCGTTGAAGGCCAACCCGCGGGGCGCCAACCAAGCGGCCAGCTTCGCCTTGACCTGCTCGGCCTGCTGCCTGGTGTGACAGCAGGCGACCAGGTCATCGGCGTACCTGGTGAGCGTCGGACTGGTGCGCGCCACCCTGTCGGCATCCTTGCCGGCCTGGTAACGTACACCAGCGGCCTCCTCCAGCCCGTGCAATGCGATATTCAACAACAAGGGCGAAATGACACCGCCCTGCGGGGTACCCGCCTCCGTCGGTGAGAACGTGGGCGGGAACCCTTTCCCGGCCTCGATGACCCCTGCTTTCAGCCAGTCGGCGACCATCCGTCTAGCGGGGAAGTCACCGATCGCCTCCACCAGGTGATCGTGGTCGATGTTGTCGAACGCGCCCGCCAGGTCCGCGTCAAGGATCCACACCCGCGTGGACTTCCCGTGCAAGGTGTTGTACAAGGACCCTATCGCGTCGTGGCAACCGCGACCCGGCCGAAACCCGTAAGACCGGGGCTCGAACCGGGCCTCCCACTCCGGCTCCAACGCGTTCCGCACCCGGGCCTGATGGCACCGGTCGGTGATCACTGGTATGCCGAGGGGTCGCATCTTGGTCTTGTCACCGGCTTTCGGGATGTACTCCCGCCGGACCGCTAAGGGCCGCCACGAACCGATGCTGGCGTGCACCTGCGCCGCCACCTCGGCCCGGGCCTGGGCAGTCAACGCGACCTGCCCGTCGATCCCCGCAGTCCGCCGGCCCCTGTTGCGTTGCGTGACCTGCCGTACACTCACAAGCGTGTTCGACCAGGATCGCAGCATCAGCTTTTGCAGGTTCCTGGCCGTGGCCAGGTCCCCGTCCTTCGCCGCCTTGAAAATCCTGCACCGCAGCCGCCGTACCCGCTCCTCATGCACCCGCCAGTCCACCTGATCCCAGGCGGCACCGTCGAAGATCAGGCTCGAGCCCGCAGGTCCGTTCACCGAAGTGTCCAACTTGTCCCTTGGTTCCGGCATATGCCGTGTTTCCTTTCAGAGGCTCACCTGCCCACGTCAGCACCCCTTTCAGGGCCGGGCACACCAGGCCCCGGTATCCGGCCAGTTATCCGCCGGCCACCCGGGAGGAGGTCCCGGTACTACGACCCGCGGTTTCCTGCTGCCTTTCAGCTGCCGGCGTTCGCTTCTTGGGCACCCTGTCCTGCCAGACGGAGTTCCGCCCCCATTACTGTCGGCCTACCGCCACCGGCGTGCATACCCGCACACCGCGGCGGACCCTGGCAGGGTTTACACGTTCCGCACGCGTGAGACCCAGACCGGGCCGGGCGCTCTCTATACCCCGGGGATAGCGGTGTTCGCAGGCCATCGGGCGGTCCGTGGCCGCCGCTTGCCGCCTCTCAGCGGCCGATCCCTGACACCCCGAAACTACTACCCAACCCGGGATGTGATCATCACGAGGCATCAGCAAGAGTTCCCTGACAGTCGCCCTATACCACGAGGTAGGCCGCCAGGCGAGGCACCAGGTGACCCTGGGCCCGACCCGGCGACCCCCTCCCGAACCGGACGGGCTCGCTTTCCGAGCATCCGGCTCTCCGGTGACTATTGCGTGGGTGTCGCGGTTGGTTGCCCGTCATGGATCGCCGTGTGGCAGGTGGCGCAGACGACGAGGGTTTTCCTGCGTCGTTTGGCCATCAGCTGATCCCAGACGGGCTGCGGGTGCCCTGGTCGTTGCAGGTCGGCAAGCTTGCGGACCTGGTGGACGTCCACCGGGCCGGGCTGCTTGCACAGCTCGCACC
>JBKOWA010000424.1:0-5288 GCA_046724155.1 Actinomycetota bacterium | reverse complement strand
GATGGGCGGATCGCCTGGGTCGGCCCGGCCGGCCAGGCTCCCCCGGAGTCGGCGCCGGGCAGCACCCGCCGGCTGCCCGGGCTGCTGATGCCCGGGCTGGTGAACGCGCACGGCCACTCCCCCATGACCATGCTGCGCGGGCAGGGCGAGGGGCTGCCGCTGCTGCGCTGGCTGCAGGAGGTGATCTGGCCGCGGGAGGCCCGGATCACCCCCGAGGACGTGTTCTGGGGGATGACGCTGGCCAGCGCCGAGATGCTGCGCTGTGGCGTGACGACCAGCTGCGAGATGTACTTCCGCAACGAGGCGGTGGTGGCCGCGGTGGAGGCGAGCGGGGCGCGCTGCCTGCTCACCCCGGCCGTCGTGCAGGCACCCTGGCCGTGGCTGGGCAGCCTGGACGAGCAGCTCGCCCAGGCGGTGGCGTTCCGGGACGCCAACCACCAGCCGGACGGCCGGATCCGGGTGGGGCTGGCCGCGCACGCCGCGTACACCGTGCCGGAGGGGCACCTGCAGCAGCTGGCCGCCGCGGCCAAGGAGCGGGACGCGGTGCTGCACATTCACCTGGCCGAGACCGAGCACGAGGCGGACGAGGTGTCGGCCCGGCACGGCGGCGCGTCGGTGCCGCGGATCCTGGCCGACCTCGGGGTGCTCGACGCCCGGGTGCTGGCCGCGCACGCGATCTGGCTGTCCGACGACGACATCGCGATCCTCGCCGCGAACCGCGTCGCGGTGGCGCACTGCCCCGGCAGCAACGCCAAGCTGGCCTCCGGCATCGCCCGGCTCGCCGACCTGCTGGCCGCCGGGGTGACCGTCGGGCTGGGTACCGACGGGCCGGCCAGCAACAACGACCTGGATCTGTGGGAGGAGCTGCGGCTGGCCGCGCTGCTGGCCCGGCTGCGCAGCCACGACCCGACCGCGGTCCCCGCCGAGCTGGCGCTGGCACTGGCCACCCGGGGCGGCGCCGACGCCCTCGGCATGCCGGACATCGGCGTGCTGGCCCCGGGCCGGTTCGCCGACATGCAGCACCTGTCGCTGGACCACCCCGCCTTCGTCCCCCTCCTGGAGGACCACGACCTGGTCGCCCACCTGGCGTTCGCCGCCCCCCGCGAGTGCGTCCGCGACGTCTGGGTGGCCGGCCAGCAGGTGGTCGCCGACGGCCGCTGCACCACCGTCGACCTGGCCGAGGCCCGCGCCCAGGTCCAACGCGCCGCCGCCCGCATCGCGACAGATCAGTGACACCCTGGTCTACAGTCAAGTAGACTGTGCTGCATGAGCACGAGTACGACGCTGCGGGTCAGCACAGAGTTGCATGATCGCATCGCACACTTGGCCAAGAGCCGGGGCCAGCGGATGCAGGACATTATCGACCAGGCGATCGACGCCTGGGAGCGAGCGCTGTTCTGGGACGAGTTCGACGCTTCCGTGGAGCGGCTGCGAGCCGACCCGCAGGCGTGGGCCGAGGAGCTGGCGGAGCGCAAGCTGTGGGAAGCCACGTTGAAGGACGGTCTTGAGCCTGAGCCCGAATGGTGACGCACGCGCCCCGGCGGGGTGACATATGGCTGGCGGATCTCGGCGAACCCGTTGGCCACGAACAGGGCTACACCAGACCTACGATCATCGTCTCGGCAGACCAGCTCAACGCTGGAAGACTCGGCTTGGTCGTCGCTGTGCCCTTGACGCGGCGCAAGCGGAACAACGCATCCCACGTTGAGGTCGAGCCGGGGGTAAGTGGGCTCTCCGAAACCAGCTACGCCAAGGTTGAAGACGTCAGGTCGATCTCGACGGAACGGTTGATACGCTGGCGCGGCTCGGTAGGCCCTGACGTGTTGAACCGGATCGGCCGGACGCTGTCGGTGCTGCTCGATCTGCACTGAGGCTGGTGAGAGGGCCGGGCAGAGGGCGGGTCACAGGCCGGGGTGGGGGTTGATGAGGAGGGCGGCTACCAGGGCGGTCCAGCCGGTCTGGTGGGAGGCACCGAGGCCGGCGCCGGTGTCGCCGTGGAAGTACTCCGAGAACGTCGGATGCCCGGTCCACAGCGGGCCGCCCGGGTGGTGCCGCGGGTCGCTCGGCCGCCGCCCGTCCGGGCCGGGGCGGAACAGCGCCAGCAGCCGCCGCTCCAGCTCGGTGGCCGCGGTGGCCAGCGGGACGGCGGTGCCGGAGCCGGTGGGGAAGTCGACGGTCCAGCCGGCGAACCGGCCGTAGGTGGCCAGCGCGTCGGCGAGCAGCACGTTCACCGGCATCCACACCGGGCCACGCCAGTTGGAGTTGCCGCCGAACAGGCCGCTGCGTGACTCGGCCGGCTCGTAGCCGATGGTGACCGACATGCCGTTCAGGTCGACCGTCGTGCCGCCGCGGTAGGCCGCGGACAGCGACCGGATGCCGTACGGGGACAGGAACTCGCCCTCGTCCAGCATCCGGGCCAGCACCCGCGCGATCTTGGCCTCACCCCAGCGGTACGCCCGGGCGTGCGCCTGCTCGAACGGGAACGACGTCCAGGCGTCGCCGTTCGCGCTGTAGTCCTCCCGGACCGTGCCCCACTGCCGGGCGGCCAGGTACGGACCCCACAGCCGCTACGGCGAGTCGGCGCGCGGGGACGCGGTGAGCCGACGCTGCTCGGCACCTTCGGTGATCACCCGTGTAGGTTGGCGTAACTGTGCCGCCGTGTCATCGGGCCGCCATGCCATCGGGCCGCCATGCCATTCGGACGCAGCGTCACCGCGCTGCCGGTCACCGGACCGCCGCCGACTCGGCGGGTCAGTCGCTGCCAAGTCGCCGTCGTGCGTACCTCCATGCCGGTCTGCCACGATGGTCGATATCACGGTCCATCGGGAGCAGGCACCCCTCTCCCGGCGTACCGGGCGCGGCGGCCACACCCCGGCACCGCCCCGGCGCGCGGGGCCTCCCGCTGCGGCGACCCCGCGCGGACTCGACGACGAGGGAGTAGGCATGTCCGTTGGTGACATCACCGCCGAGGTAGCCGGGGAGGTCACCGGGCAACGCCCGGAGCTGGTCCAGCTACTGACGCCGGAGGGGGAGCGGGTCGAGCACCCCGACTACACCCTCGACCTCAGCCCGGAAGAGCACCGCAGCCTGTACCGCGACCTGGTGCTGGTGCGGCGGATCGACACCGAGGCCACCGCGCTGCAGCGGCAGGGCGAGCTGGGCATCTGGGCGTCGCTGCTCGGGCAGGAGGCCGCCCAGGTCGGTTCCGGCCGGGCGCTGGAGGCCGAGGACTTCGCCTTTCCCACCTACCGGGAGCACGGTGTCGCGTGGTGCCGCGGGGTGGACCCGTTATGGCTGCTCGGCCTGTTCCGCGGGGTGAACCTCGGCGGCTGGGACCCGACGGCGCACAACTTCAACCTCTACACGATCGTCATCGGCTCGCAGACGCTGCACGCCACCGGGTACGCGATGGGCATCCAGCGCGACGGCGGCGGCTCCGGCGGCTACCCGGGCGCGGTGATCGCGTACTTCGGCGACGGCGCATCGAGCCAGGGTGACGTGAACGAGTCGTTCGTCTGGGCCAGCGTCTACAACGCGCCGGTGGTCTTCTTCTGCCAGAACAACCAGTGGGCCATCTCCGAGCCGATCGAGAAGCAGACCCGGATCCCGCTCTACCAGCGGGCCCGCGGCTTCGGCTTTCCCGGCATCCGGGTGGACGGCAACGACGTGCTGGCCTGCCTGGCGGTGACCAGGGCCGCGCTGGCCAGGGCCCGGGAGGGCTCCGGCCCGACCCTGGTCGAGGCGTACACCTACCGGATGGGCGCGCACACCACCTCCGACGACCCGACCCGCTACCGGCTGGCCAGCGAGCTGGAGAGCTGGAAGCTGAAGGACCCGATCGAGCGGCTCAAGGCGTACCTGGTGCGCACCGGCCTGGCGGACGCCGACTTCTTCACCGGCCTCGAGGAGGAGGCCGAGAAGCTGGCCGTGCACATCCGGGACGGCTGCCGCAGCCTGCCCGACCCCGAGCCGCTGAACCTGTTCGACGACGTGTACGTGGAGAACACCCCGCTGCTGGAGCGCGAGCGGACTGAGTTCGCCAGCTACCTGTCCTCGTTCGAGGGGGCGCACTGATGCCCACCTACACGCTGGCGAAGGCGTTGACCGCGGGCCTGCGCAGGGCCATGGAGGCGGACCCCAAGGTCGTGGTCATGGGCGAGGACGTCGGCAAGCTGGGCGGCGTCTTCCGGGTCACCGACGGCCTGCAGAAGGACTTCGGTGAGGACCGGGTGATCGACACCCCGCTGGCCGAGTCCGGCATCGTCGGCACCGCGATCGGGCTGGCCATGCGCGGGTACCGGCCGGTGTGTGAGATCCAGTTCGACGGGTTCGTCTACCCGGCGTTCGACCAGATCGTGTCCCAGCTGGCGAAGATGCACTACCGGTCCAAGGGCTCGGTGCGGCTGCCGGTGGTGGTCCGGATCCCGTGCGGCGGCGGCATCGGCGCGGTGGAGCACCACAGCGAGTCCCCGGAGGCGTACTTCGCGCACACCGCGGGCCTGAAGGTGGTGGCCTGCTCCAACCCCCTGGACGCCTACTTCATGATCCAGCAGGTGATCGCCAGCGACGACCCGGTGATCTTCTTCGAGCCGAAGCGGCGGTACTGGGAGAAGGCCGAGTTCGACACCGACACCACCCCGGACCCGCTGTGGCAGGCCCGGGTGGTGCGCCCCGGCACCGATGTGACGGTGCTGGCCTACGGCCCGATGGTGAAGACCGCCCTGGACGCGGCCACCGCGGCCGAGGAGGAGGGGCGTCGCCTGGAGGTGATCGACCTGCGGTCGCTGTCCCCGCTGGACATGGACACGGTGCTGGAGTCGGTGCGGCGCACCGGTCGCTGCGTGGTGGTGCACGAGGCGCCGCGCAGCGTCGGCCTCGGCGCCGAGCTGGCGGCCCGGATCAGCGAGGACGCGTTCTACTCCCTGCAGGCACCGGTGCTGCGGGTGACCGGATTCGACACGCCGTACCCGCCGTCCCGGATCGAGGAGGAGTTCCTGCCCGACCTGGACCGGGTACTGGACGCAGTCGACCGCTCGCTGGCCTTCTAGAGGAGCCGCCCCGTGCCTGAGGTGAAGCAGTTCAAGCTGCCGGACGTGGGCGAGGGGCTCACCGAGGCGGAGATCCTGAAGTGGTTCGTGCAGCCGGGCGACACCGTGGCGGTGAACCAGACGCTGGTGGAGATCGAGACCGCCAAGGCGGCGGTGGAGCTGCCGTCGCCGTACGCCGGGGTGGTCGCGGAGCTGTACGTCGGGGAGGGTCAGACCATCGACGTGGGCACGCCGATCATC
>JBKOWA010000614.1:0-7434 GCA_046724155.1 Actinomycetota bacterium | reverse complement strand
ACCTCGGGCGACTCGAACAGGGCGTGCAGCGCCACGCAGTCCGGGCACCAGTCGGCGCCGAAGTCGATCAGCACCTGCCGCCCGTCCCGGCGGGCCTGGACCAGCGCGGCGGCGATGTCGGCGGTGGCGTTGCGGCGCGAGTCGTACAGCCGCACGGGCCCGCCGCCGGGCGTGGCCGGCGCCGAGGTGGCCGGGGCGTCGCTGACAGCTGACGCGGGTGCCGATATCCCGGCCCGGTTCACCGGGCCGGTCGGACCGTCAGCACCGCAGCCGGCCAGCAGCACCGCCAGGCCGGCCGCGACAGCCACGACGGCGCTGGTCCGGGACGGTCCTCGCCGTTCTGATGGCACGCGGCATTGTACGACCATGGGCGACGGCCACAGCGAGGGCCGCGGCGGAGCCGCACCGCCGGTCCCGCGGACCCGGCCGGGCGGGTGCCGGGATCGGCGGCCGAGATGGGTGCCGGTGCTGTTCCGGATGTGACATTGTCGTCGTGTGAACGCGGCTCAGCGCAAGGCTGCCGCTCGCGTCGAGGACGGCCAGCGCCGCCTGGACGCGCTGCTGGATGAGCGGGTGTCGCTGTTGACCGTGCTGGACCGGGTCGCCGCGCTACGCGGTTCTGCCCGGCTGGTGCGCGAGGTGACCGGGGCGAACGCCGGTTTCGTGGCGGAGCTGACCAGGCCGGACCGCGCGGTGATCCGCTGGCTGTCCGGCAACCAGACCGAGTCGCTGGCCGGCCTGGTGGTGCCGGTCGGGCAGGGCCTCGGCGGCCGGGTGCTCGCTCTCGGCCGCCCGGCTCAGGTCGCCGACTACCTGACCGCGCCCTCGATCACCCACCACTTCGACAACCCGGTGCGCGAGGAAGGACTGTCCGGGCTGCTCGCCGCCCCCGTGATCGACCCGGTCACCGGCCAGCCGGTCGCGCTGGCGTACGTGGCGCTGCGCACCGCGGGGGAGTTCGGCCCGGCGACCATCGACGCGTTGCAGCGGGTCACCGTGGACCTCGGGGTGGCCCTGCGGACCGCCGAGCAGGCCGCCCACCAGTCCACGACCGCGGTGGCCGCGGAGCGCCGCCGGCTGCAGGTCTCGCTGCACGACTCGGTGGGCGCGATGCTGTTCTCCATCGGCGCCCAGGTCCGGGACCTGTATGAGGTGGCCGGCGCCGACCCGGCGCTGACGAGCCGGTTGCACCGGCTGCAGTCCGAGGTCGCGGCGGCCTCCGGCGCACTGCGCCAGTCGCTGCTCGCCCTGTCGGAGACCACGCCGGACCGGGCGCTGCCGGTCACCGTCGCCGAGCACTGCCGCTCGTTCGAGGCCAGGACCGGGGTGAGCACCCGGTTCGTGCAGCTCGGCACGCTGCCGGCGCTGGACCCGATCCGGGTCGAGGTGCTGGTGGCCGCCGTCCGCGAGGGCCTGCTGAACGTGGAGAAGCACGCCAGTGCGGCGTCGGTGGTGGTCAGCCTCGGCCCGGCCGACGGCGGCGTGCAGGTTGCGGTGGCCAACGACGCGGGCGGCCAGGCGGCTCCCGGGGCCCTGGACTGCGGGGCAGCGGGCTCCGGCCTGGGCCTGGCCAGGCTGGCCGACCGGGTCAGCTGCGTGGCCGGCCGGATGAGCTTCGTCCGGGACGAGGAGGACGGCTGCACGCTGCGGGCCTGGGTGCCGGCCGTCGTCCGGGTGGCGCCCGGCTGAGGCATGGCCCGGGTGATGGTGGTCGATGACCACCCCGTCGTGCGGGACGGGGTGGCGCTGCTGCTGCAGGCCGACCCGACGTTGACCGTGGTCGGCGGCGCCCGGTCCGGGCAGGCCGCGCTGCAGGCCGTGGCCACGCTGAAACCCGACGTGGTGCTGCTCGACCTGCGGCTGCCCGACATGCCGGCGCCCGAGGTGGTGACCGGGCTGCGGTCGGCCTGGCCGGACGCCAAGGTCGTGGTGTTCACCGCGCACGGCGACCATGACGAGGTGCGCGCCGCCCTGGCCGCCGGCGCGGTGGGGTGCCTGCTCAAGGACGCCGCGACCATCGACCTGGTGCGCGCGCTGCACCGGGTGCTGGCCGGCGAGCGGGTCGTCGACCCGCGCGTGCTGCACGGGGAGCTGCCGTCCGCCGCGATGGCCCGCACCGGCCTGACCCGCCGCGAGTACGAGGTGCTCCGGCTGGCCGCCCAGGGCTGCACCAACCCGGAGATCGCCGAGACGCTCGGCCTGACCCGCAACACCGTCAAGACGTACCTGCAGTCAGCCATGCAGAAGATCGGCGCCCGCAACCGGGTGGACGCGATCAGCAAGGCCAGCGAGGCCGGCCTGCTCTGAACGGCTGCCGCCGGATCGTTGAACCGGGTCATCGAATCGGTCGGTACGGCTGAGCCGGATGGCGCAGTGACCCGTCGGCGCAGGTCATCCCGTTGATTCGCCGAGGCTGCCGGTTGCCGCCGCCTCTCCATCTGGGGGTGTTCGGCTGGGGGTGTTCGGAGGTTTACCCCGGTCGGCACCATGTGCCAGTCATCACGGCCGGCGGGAGACCCAGGGGAGGTGCGCGTGCTCAGTCTGACCGGACTCGCGGTCCGCTACGGGCGGTCGGTGCAGGCGCTGCACGGCGTCGACCTGAACGTCGCCGAGGGCGCGGTGCTGGCCGTCCTCGGCAGCAACGGGGCCGGCAAGTCGTCCCTGCTGCGCGCCGTCTCGGGCACCCTCGGGCTGCACCGCGGCACGGTCACCGCCGGCCGGATCACCCTGGACGGGGACCGCATCGACCGGCTGGACCCGGCCGCGATCGTGCGCCGCGGCATCGTGCAGGTGCCGGAGGGCCGGCAGGTGTTCACCCGGATGACGGTGGAGGAGAACCTGCGCGCCGGTGGCCTCGCGGTGGCGGCCGGGCGGCGGGCCGGCGCCCGGGAGCGGGTGTACGGGTTGTTCCCGAAGCTGGCCGAGCGCAGCCGGCAGCGGGCCGGGCTGCTGTCCGGCGGGGAGCAGCAGATGCTGGCCATGGGCCGGGCGCTGATGGCCACCCCGCGGCTGCTGCTGCTGGACGAGCCGTCGCTCGGGCTGGCACCGCAGATGGTCACCCGGATCGGCCGGATCGTCGGCGAGATCCACCGCCAGGGCACCGGCGTCGTCCTGGTCGAGCAGAACGCCACCATGGCGCTGCGGGTCGCCCAGGATGCGGTGGTGCTCGAGGTCGGCCGGATCGCGCTGCGCGGCACCAGCGACGAGCTGTCGGCCAGCGACGACGTGCAGCGGCTGTACCTGGGCGGGCACGCCGAGTCGGACCGTACCGCCGCCGCGGAGGCCGCCGCTGCGGCAGCGGCACCGCGGCGCACCCTGAGCCGGTGGCGGGCATGACCGCCCGACCGCCGGCTCAGCGACCGGACGACCAGCTCCACCAGGCGGAAGCCATCCCGCCGACCGTGGGCGGCGAGGTGCCCCCGCTGACGGTGCAGGAGCTGGTCGTCCGGTTCGGCGGCCTGACCGCGGTGGACCGGGTCAGCTTCACCGTCCGGCCGGGCACCGTGCACGCGCTGATCGGCCCCAACGGCGCCGGCAAGTCCACCTGCTTCAACACGATCACCGGGATCTACCGCGCCGCCGCCGGCCGGGTCATGCTCGGCGAGCGCGACCTGACCCGCACCCCGGCGCACCGGATGGCCGGCCTCGGCATCGGCCGGGCGTTCCAGAACCTGGCGTTATCCCCCCGCTCGACGGTCCTGGACAACGTCCTGCTCGGCCGGCACGCGCTGGGCCGCGGCGGGTTCCTGGCCACCGGCCTGCGGCTGCCGTGGGTGGTCCGCGACGAGCGGCGGCACGCCGCCCGGGCCGCGGAGATCTGCGACTTCCTGGGCATCGCCCGGCACCTGCACCGGCCCGCCGGCGGCCTGCCGTACGGCGACCAGAAGCGGGTCGACATCGCCCGCGCGCTGGCGGTCGAGCCGGCCGTGCTGATGCTGGACGAGCCGGCCGCCGGGATGAACGCCGCGGAGACCGCGGAGATGGCCCGCACCATCCGGGACGTGCGGGACGCGCTGGGCATCTCGGTGCTGCTGGTGGAGCACGACATGGGGCTGGTGATGGGGATCGCCGACCGGGTCACCGTGCTCGACTTCGGCCGGCTGATCGCGGACGACACCCCGCAGGCCGTACAGCGCGACCCCGAGGTGATCCGGGCCTACCTGGGCGCCGACGACGACAGCAGCCGCCGGGAGGGGCCGCCGTGACCACGTTCCTGCAACTGACGGTGAACGGGCTGGGCAAGGGCGCGGTGTACGCGCTGCTGGCGCTCGGCTTCGTGGTGATCTTCAAGGCGACCGAGGTGGTGAACTTCGCGCACGGTTCGCTGGCGCTGCTCGGCGGCTACCTCGTGGTGGTCACCCGGGACACGCTGGGCTGGGCCGGCGCCGCCGCGGTCGGCGTCGCCGGCGCCGCGCTGGCCGCCGTGGCCGTCGAGCGGCTGCTGCTGTCCCGGGCCAGGCTGGCCCACGCGGACAGCCTGGCGTTGCTGACCATCGGGGTGGACGTGGTGGTCGCCGAGGAGATCGTCCGCCGGCTGGGCGTCGACGTGCCGTTCCTCGGCGACCCGTACGACGCCAAGGCGCTGCACGTCGGCGGCATCACGGTCTTCCGCACCATGCTGGTCGCGCTGCTGGTCGGGGCGGTGCTGCTGGCCGCCTTCTTCCTGGCGTTCCGGTACTCGGCCTGGGGGCTGGCGATGCGTGCGCAGGCGGAGAACCGGGAGGCGTCCGCGCTGATGGGGGTGCGCAGCTGGCGGGTCACCGCGAGCGCCTGGCTGGTGGCCGGGCTGCTGGCCGGGGTGGCCGTGCTGTTCATCGCCACCCAGGACTTCTCCGGCTCGGGGCTCGGCCGCGGCACCCACTCCATCGCGCTGGCCGCGTTCCCGGCGGCCATCCTGGGCGGCCTGGACTCCACCCTCGGCGCGGTGGTCGGCGGCCTCGTGGTCGGCCTGTCCGAGGCGCTCGCCGCGCAGTACATCTCCTTCGACTTCGCCAAGAGCGCGGTGTTCATCGTGATGCTGGTGGTGCTGGTGGCCCGGCCGTCCGGGCTGTTCGGAATGCCGGAGCGGCGACGTGTCTGACACCATCTCCGACCCGCCGGGCGGCACCTCCGCCGGTACCACCGCTGGGACCCACACAGGGTCCGCCGCTACCGGACCGGCCGCTACCGAGTCGGTGGCCGGCCCGGTGGCGGCGACCAAAGCTCCCACCGCCACCGCGACTGTCCGGCCGCCCGACGCGCGCCCGTCCGGAGCCCAACCGTCCGGAGCCCGCCCGCCTGGAGCCCAACCGTCCGGACCACTGTGGAAGCGGCTGCTGCGGTGGGCGCTGGTGGCGGTTGCCCTGGCGGTGCTGCTGGTCCTGCCGCTGGAGCTGACCAGGGCCTGGCTGCGGGCCGGCGAGTACGTGATGATCGGCGCGGTCGGGGCGATCGGGCTGACCCTGCTGTTCGGGCAGGCCGGCCAGCTGTCCCTGGCGCACGCGTTCTTCCTGCTGGTCGGCGGCATGGCCTACACCGTGCTGGCCGGCCCGACCGGCGACCCGGCGCTGCTCGGCTTCGGCCTGCCGCCCCTGGTGGCGCTGCTCGGCGCGGTGCTGGTGAGCGCCATGGTGGGGCTGGCGTTCGCCCCGGTGGCCGGCCGGCTGCGCGGCATCTACCTGGGTGTGGCCTCGCTGTCGCTGGTGTTCATCGGGCTGTACATCGGGCAGTCGCTGCCGAAGCTGGCCGGCACCACCTCCCGGGGCCGCGACCCGGTGCCGTTCAGCCTGTTCGGCTTCTCCTTCGGCAAGGCGGACCCGCCGCTGACCGTGGCCGGCGTCCCGCTCGGTGCCGTGGAGCGGATGTGGTACCTGTTCCTGCTGCTCACCGTGGTGTCCTGGCTGCTGGCCAGGGCGGCGGTGCGCGGCCGGCCGGGGCGGGCCTGGCGGGCGGTGCGGGACAACGAGGCCGCCGCGTCGGTGCTGGGCGTGTCGGTGGTGCGGGCCAAGGCCGGCGCGTTCGCGGTGTCGTCCGGGTACGCCGGGCTGGCCGGCGCGATGACCGTGCTCTGGTTCGAGATCCTCAAGCCGGACGAGAGCGAGTACGGCACCTTCGGGATCAACATCTCGATCGCGTTCCTGGCCATGGTGATCGTCGGCGGGCTCGGCTCGGTCGGCGGCGCGGTGCTCGGTGCCGCGGTGGTCTTCGGGATGCCGCAGGTGCTGCCGCTGGCCACCACCGGCTCCGGGCTGCTGAGCGGCACCGGCGGCGGCGCGGTCACCCCGATCATCCTGACCCAGTTCGTCTACGGCGCGGCGATCGTCGCGGTGGTCATCTTCGAACCCGGGGGTCTGGCGGCGCTCGGACGCCGGCTGGGCACCGCTCTGTTCCGGCGAGGAAGGGAAGGCTGAAACATGCATCGGAGCACCACAGGCCTGGTCGCGGTGGTAGCCGCCGGGGCCCTGGCGCTGGTGGGCTGCGGCACCAAGGGTGCCTCGGAGTCCGGCGGCGGCACCAACACGGACAAGAGCGGGGTGAAGGTCGGCGCCGGCGTCACCGACAGCGAGATCACCCTGGGCGTGATGACCGACAACTCCGGGGTGTTCAAGACCCTCGGCCTCGGCATCGTGCAGGGCAACCAGCTCCGGGTCGACGACATCAACGCGGCCGGCGGGGTCTGCGGGCGCAAGCTGAAGCTGGAGATCGTCGACCACGGCTACAAGGCCGAGACCGCCAAGACGCTGTACCCGCAGCTGGCGCCGAAGGTGGCGGGCATGGTCCAGCTCCTCGGCTCGCCGGTGGTGGCGGCGCTCAAGGCTGACCTGGCCGCCGACCAGCTCACCGCGACCCCGGCGTCGTGGTCCTCCGAGCTGCTGGACAGCCCGTACGTGATGATCGCCGGCACCACCTACGACGTGGAGATGATCGACGGCCTGTCCTACCTGCAGGACATGGGCGCGATCAAGGACGGCGACACGGTCGGGCACGTCTACATCGACTCCGAGTACGGCCGCAACGGCCTGGCCGGCTCGAAGTTCTACGCGGGCAAGCACAACCTGACGGTCAAGGAAGCCAAGATCACCGCGACCGACACCGACCTGACCAACATCGTCACCGGCTTCAAGTCCGCCGGGGTCAAGGCCATCCTGCTGACCACGACGCCGACCGCGGCCGCCTCGGCGGTGGCGGTGGACAAGGCGCTCGGCATGAACATCCCGGTGCTCGGCAACAACCCGACCTTCGCCCCGGCGCTGCTGAAGAGCCCGGCCAAGGACGCGCTCGGCCTGCTGCACCTGGTCGCCAGCTCGGTGCCGTTCTCCGCGGACCTGCCGAAGGCCAAGGACGTCGCGGCGAAGTACAAGGCGAAGTACACCGAGCCGCCGAACGCGGGCGTGCCGTACGGGTACGCCGTGGCCGACATCTGGGGCCAGGTGCTGACCCAGGCCTGCACCGACA
>JBKOWA010000205.1:0-2269 GCA_046724155.1 Actinomycetota bacterium | reverse complement strand
GTACCGGGTGCGACGCCGAAGAATCCGTTTTCGGGGTTGACCGCATACAGCCGGCCGTCCTCGCCGAACCGCATCCAGGCGATGTCGTCACCGAGCGTCTCCACCTTCCAGCCCGGGATGGTGGGCTCGATCATCGCCAGGTTGGTCTTGCCGCAGGCCGACGGGAACGCGGCGGCGATGTAGTAGACCCGCTCCTCGGGGCTGGTCAGCTTGAGGATGAGCATGTGCTCGGCCATCCAGCCCTCGTCCCGGGCCAGCACGCTGGCGATCCGCAGCGAGTAGCACTTCTTGCCGAGCAGGGCGTTGCCGCCGTAACCGGAGCCGAAGCTCCAGATCAGCCGCTCCTCGGGGAACTGCGAAATGTACTTGGTGTCATTGCACGGCCACGCAACGTCCTGCTGGCCGGGCTCCAGTGGCGCGCCCACCGAGTGCAGGGCGGGCACAAACTCCTCGATCTGGTCGATACGCCGCAGCGCGGCGGTACCCATCCGGGTCATAATGTGCATCGACACCACCACGTAGGGTGAGTCGGTGATCTGCACGCCGAGCTTCGGGCGTTCCGCGGTGAGCGGGCCCATGCAGAACGGGATCACATACATCGTCCGGCCGCGCATCGAGCCGCGGTACAGATCGGCCATGATGGCCTTCATGTCGTCCGGGGCCATCCAGTTGTTGGTGGGGCCGGCGTCCCGGGGGTCGACCGAGCAGATGTACGTACGGTCCTCGACGCGGGCGACGTCGCTGGGGTCCGAGGCGCACCAGAACGAGTTCGGCTTCTTCGCCGGGTCGAGCCGGACCAGGGTGCCCGCCGCCACCAGCTCGCCGGTCAGCCGGTCCCACTCCTCGGGCGAGCCGTCGCACCACACGACCTGCTCCGGACGGGTGAGCTCGGCTACCTCGGCGACCCAGGACAGCAGCCTGCCGTTGGTGGTGGGCACGCTCTCCAACCCCGGAATCATGGAAATGGTCATGTTTGTGCAACTCCCTTGGACGCTCAGGCCCACCGGGCGGCAACAGCTCACCCAGGAGCGGCTCTGACGGGGATGTGCTGGAAGCCTAACGCCGTCAGCGCCACCTGCCACTTGTCCGTCCTGCGAGTTCGCTCACAAATAGTTAGACGCCCTTGCTCACCGTGGACATATTGAAGTCGGCCACCCGTAGCGGCGGCATCGCGATCCGGGTGAAGTAGTCGCCGAACTCCCGCGGCAGGGTGCGCTCCGTGCGGCCCACCTCGGCGATCCGGCCCAGCATGCTGACCGGGCTCTCGTTGAACCGGAAGTTGTTCACCGCGGCGGTGACCTCGCCGCCCTCGACCAGGTACACCCCGTCCCGGGTCAGCCCGGTGACCAGCAGGGTCTGCAGGTCCACGGCCCGCACGTACCACAGGCAGGTCAGCAGCAGCGCCCGCTCGGTGCCGCCGACCATGTCGTCCAGGCCCGCGGTGGCGCCGGGCGAGCTGAGCAGCAGGTCGTCCACGAACAGGGTGGGCCGGCCGCTGGTGCGCTCCGCCCAGGACCGGGTGCTGACCAGGTTGGCCAGCACCCCACCGGAGATCCACTCCACGGCCGGGGACGGGGCGCCGTTGTCGAACACCGACACCCCCGAGCCGGACCGGGTGGTATGCAGGAACGGCGGGCACCGCAGCCCGTCCGCCTCCGGGTCGCTACACAGCGTGACCGGAGCCTCGGTCAGCCGCTCGCCGATCCGGGAGCCGCCGCCCTTGCGGGAGAACACGGTGCGGCCCTCGTCGGCGTCCCGTGCGGAGGCCTGCCAGTACAGGTACGTCATCAGGTCGGCCGCTGCCGCCGGCGGCAGGATCGTCTCGTACCGCCCCGGCGGCAGCTCGACCCGGTTGCGTTCCCACTCCAGCCGCTGGGCCAGGTCGGCGTCCATGGCGAGCACGTCCACGTCGGTGAAGTCGCGGGTGCCCTGGCCGGACCAGGTCGAGCGGCCGAAGTCGGCGGACTTCGCGTTCAGCTCGACCGTGCCGGTCGGCTGGTCGTGCCGCAGCCGCAGCCCGGTGGAGCTGCCCAGGTAGGTGGACTCCACCACGTGCTCGGCGAAGCCGAAGAGCAGCCGGTCCGCGGCCCGCGCCCGGCCGAACGCCTCGCCGAGGGCGGGCGCGAAGGCGCGGAAGACCTCGACCGACGTCTCGGCCGGCGGCTCCGCCCAGCCGTCCGCGCCCGGGTCGCTGCCGGTCGGCTCCACCAGCGGCATCGCGTCGTCGGCCGGGCCGGCCTCGCGTGCGGCCTGCTCGGCGGCGCGGACC
>JBKOWA010000465.1:0-4804 GCA_046724155.1 Actinomycetota bacterium | reverse complement strand
GCCCACACCACCACCCGCGCGGCCACCCTGGCCTACCCCCACGACGCCGAGCACCTGCCCCGGCCACCGCAGGCGACCACCCCCATCCCGCACCTACCCGACTCGGCGGCCGCCGTGGTCTGGCTGGACACCGAGCGGGCGAACCTGCTCGCCGCCGCCGCGCTCGCCGCCGCCGGCCGGCCCGAGCACACCACCCACCAGTCCGCCACCCTGAACCGCCACCTGCGCATCCGCGGCCATTACACCGAGGCGGGCACACTGCACCAGCACGCCCTGACCGCCGCCCAGGCCACCGGCGATGCCACCGCGCACATCGCCGCCCTGAACAACCTCGGCCGGGCCCACTACCGGCAGGGTCGGTACGGTCCGGCCGCCGACTGCCTGTCCCGGGCGTTGGCGGCGGCCCGGGCCACCGGCGACCGCCACGGCGAGCTCGCCGCGCTGAACGGTCTCGGCCGGGTGCACTGCGCGCAGGGTCGGTACGGTCCGGCGGCCGACTGCCTGTCCCGGGCGTTGGAGGCGGCCCGGGCCATCGGCAACTGCATCGGCGAGCTCGCTGCGCTGACCGGTCTCGGTTGGGTCCACTGCGCGCAGGGTCGGTACGGTGCGGCCGCCGACTGCCTGTCCCGGGCGTTGGAGGCGGCCCGGGCCATCGGCCACCGCGGCGGCGAGCTCGCCGCGCTGACCGGCCTCGGCCGGGTCCACCACGCGCAGGGCCGGTACGGTCCGGCCGCCGACCGCTTCGGGCAGGTCCTGGACATCGTCCGTGAGACCGGTGACCGCAAGTTCCAGCTCGAGGGCCACCTCGGGCTCGGCCGTGCCCACCTGGCCGCCGGCCACCCCGACCAGGCTCTGGCCGCTCACCAGCAGGCCCTGACCCTGGCCCGTGATCTCAACCAACCCGCCGATCAGGCCCGTGCCCACGACGACCTTGCCCGCACCCACCATGCCTTCGGTCACCTCGACCAGGCCCGCCGGCACTGGCAACACGCCCTGGACATCCTCACCACCCTGGACACCGCCGCCGCTGACGGTCTCACCGCCGCCGATATCCGCACCCACCTCGCCGACCTCGACGCCCGCAGTCCCCAGCCGACCCGTAAACGCAGAAGACCACCACCGAAGACACCGGGACGGGGTGCTCGGGCGGGCCGGGGTCGCCGCGGGGGACGTGCTGCTGGACGTGGGCGTGGGGTTGATCGGGCTGGCGGCGCTGGACAGGGTGGGGCCGGCGGGCAGGTCATCTTCAGCAACATCTCCGCCGAGTTGCTGGCCGAGTGCCCGCGGCGGGCGCAGGCGCTGGGTGGGGTCCGACTGCGGTTCATCGGCGTGGAGTGGAGCGCAGATCCGACGCGCTCAGCCGTGCAGTCACACCACCAGCCGGGGGCCACAGTGCCGCACTGAGGCCGGCCAGCAGGTCTGGGAGCGGTGTCCCGGCTGACAGAGCGGGCTATCGTGGGCGGTATGGCTCGGCCCGCCGCCACGCCCAAGCCGGCGATCCCGTCGAAGACCGACCCGAAGGGGATCCGGGCCGGGTTGCCTCCGGAGGAGGTGGCCTCCTTCGAGGAGCGCTTCCGGGCGGCGATGGCCGAGGCGACCGAGAACCTGGACCTGGTGCCGGTCATGGATGTCCTGGAGCACTACCACCGGCTGGCCTGGACCTACACCGCCGACCCGGCCGGCTACCGGCGCATGTTCGGCACCGCGGCGCGGGTCCTCGCCGGCGAGGACGTGCCCCGGGTGCCGGGTGAGGTGATCAGGGCGGATCTGGCCGCCCGTACGGCGGCGAGCCGCTGACCGGGTGTACGACTTCACTGTCACTCCCGAAGTCCGGAAACAGATCGCTGCGCTCCCCGATGAGGCGTGCCCGTACCTGGATGAGCTGATCACCTTCTTGGAGCTCACGCCGTGGAACGGGCGATCCTCCAGCGACAAGGACCCCGACGCCAACATGCGCACCCAGGCGTTCGGGCCCATGGCGAGGGCCTGGCCTGGTACATCATCGTCGAGCACGCCCGCGAGGTCGCCGCGGTCCGGCTGTTGTGGGTGGACTGGGCATGACCTCCCACTGGACAACAGGACAGCGCCGCCCGAAGACACCCGGAACGTTCTCCCGCGTGGACGTCCGGGCAGCCGCGGGCCGTTGGAGACGCTCGCCGCTTCCGGAGTGGCAGATGACGAGGGTGGTCTCGCCGACCGCCACGGGCCTGACCACCGGGTCTTCGGCACCTACGTTGGTTACGATTAGCGCCGGTGCGGGCTGGTGCGCCGCGGGGAGGTGGTCGTGGTGCCTGGCGGGGTATTCATCAACTACCGGGGTGAAGACTGCCACGGCTACGGGGCGCTGCTGCACGAGGTGTTGTCCCGGCGTTTCAGTCCGGATTTGGTGTTTTTAGACAGTGAGTCGATTCCGGCCGGTGCGGATTTCGCGGCGCAGTTGTTGGGTCGGGTGCGGGCCGCGCGGGTGGTGTTGGCGGTGATCGGCACCCGGTGGTTGACCGAGGCCGGGCCGGATGGCCGGCGGCGGATCGATGACCCGGGCGATTGGATCCGGCGGGAGTTGGTGGAGGCGTTCGGCGCCGGGGTTCAGGTGATCCCGGTGTTGACCGGCGGCGCTCAGATGCCTACAGAGGCCGACCTGCCGGCTGATCTCGCGCCGTTGGGGCGGTGTCAGTTCCGTCGGTTGCGGCATCGCGAGGCTGCCGCGGACCTGGGCCGGCTGGTCGCCGAGCTGGCCGCGCTGGATCCGGATCTTGATCCGGCCCAGGAGTCGCCGTCGGCGGCGGGGTGGCCGGTGCCGAACCAGCTGCCCGCCGCCGCCCGGTACTTCACCGGCCGGGACGAGGAACTAACCCGCCTGCTCCGCCTGCCCGACAGCACCGCGCAGACGGTGGTGGTCTCTGCGGTGGACGGGATGGCTGGGATCGGTAAGACCGCGCTGGTCGTGCTGGCCGCGCACCGGCTCATCGAGGCCGGCCGGTACCCGGACGGCACGCTGTTTGTGGACCTGCACGGTTACAGCGGCCCGACTCCCACTGACCCGGCTGCAGCGTTGGAGAGCCTGCTGCGTGGGCTGGGCGTGCCCGGCCCACAGATCCCTTCCGGTCTTGACGCCCGGATAGGGCTGTATCGCAGCGTGCTGACCCAGCGGCGGGTGCTGATCGTGCTGGATAACGTCGGGGAGGAGGCGCAGGTGCGGCCGTTGCTGCCCGGTGGCGGCGGGTCGTTGGTGTTGATCACTAGCCGGCGGCGGCTGTCGGGGTTGGATGAGGCCGACCACCTCAACCTCGACACCCTGCCAGCGCATGAGGCCGGGTGGCTGTTTCGGGCGGTGGCCGGCTCGGACCGTGATCCTGGCGACCAGGAGACCGTTGAGGAGATCGTCGGGTTGTGCGGGTGTCTGCCGCTGGCGGTGCGGATCGCTGCAGCCCGGCTGCGTACCGACCGTGCTCGCACTCCCTTGACCGGCCCTCAACTCCTGGCCACGCTGCGGACCGAGCAGCAGGCCGACCGGCTGAACGTGTTGGCCGAGGGTGACCGCAGCGTCGCTGCCGCGTTCGCCGTCTCCTACCGGCACCTGCCCGTCGAGCAGCAGGAGGCGTTCGTCGCGCTCGGGCTGCACCCTGGCCTGGACTACGAGCCGTACGCCACCGCCGCCCTGCTCGACACCAGCCCGGCACATGCGCAGCGACTGCTCCACGGGCTGGAACAGGTCAACCTCCTCGACCAGCCCAACCCCGGCCGCCACCGCTTCCACAACCTGATCCGCGCCTACGCCACCACCATCGCCGAGACCCGCCCCGAGGCGGATCGGCGGGCCGCGCTGGACCGACTGTTCGACCACTACGCGTACACCAGCACCCGCGCGGCCGCCTTGGCCTACCCCTACGACACCGACTACCTGCCCCGGCCGCCGCAGGCCGCTACTCCCAGCCCGCGTCTGCCCGACCACACTGCGGCCGCGGCCTGGCTGGATACCGAGCAGGCGAATCTGCTCGCCGCCGCCGCGTACGCCGCCAGCCACCGGCCGGAGCACACCACCCACCAGTCCGCCATCCTGCACCGCCACCTGTACCTGCGCGGCCACTACACCGACGCGCATGCCCTGCATCAGCACGCCCTGACCGCCGTACAGGCCACCGGCGACCCTGCCGCGCACATCATCGCCCTGAACAACCTCGGCTGGGTCCACTATGAGCAGGGCCGGTACGGTCCAGCCACCGACTGCTACACCCGGGCGTTGCAGGCTGCCCGGGCCACCGGTGACCGCCATGGTGAACTCTCCGCGCTGAACGGCCTCGGTCGGGTCCATCACGCGCAGGGCCGGTATGGACCGGCCGCCGAGTGCTACACCCGGGCGTTAGAAATGGGTCAGGCCACGGGCAACCGCAACGGCGAACTCGACGCGCTGAACGGCCTCGGTCGGGTCCACCACAAGCAGGGCCGGTATGACCCGGCCATCGACTGCCACACTCAGGCATTGCGGGTGGCCCGGGCCGCTGGCCACCGCGTCGGGGAACTCACCGCGCTGCACGGTCTCGGCTGGGTCCACTTCACCCAGGGTCGCTACGGGCCGGCCATCGACTGCCATACCCGGGCTTTGGAGGCGGCCCGGGCCATCGGCGATCGGATCCGCGTACCTATCGCCCTGACCGGCCTCGGCGACGTCTACCGCGCGCAGGGCCAGTACGGCCCGGCCGCCGACTGCCATACCCGGGCTTTGGAGGCGGCCCGGGCTACCGGCCACCGCTTCGGCGAACTCAACGCGCTGACCGGCCTCGGCTGGGACCACTATGAGCAGGGC
>JBKOWA010000405.1:0-2211 GCA_046724155.1 Actinomycetota bacterium | reverse complement strand
CGCGCCGCGCAGGTAGGCAGCCAGCCCGGCCGCGGTGCGGCGCACCACCACCCGGTTCATCCGGGTCGGCCCGGCACCCAGCGGCCCGCGCAGCCCGGCCGTGCCGAACTCCAGCCGCCCGCCGAACCGCTCCGCCAGCTCCCCCCAGTCCTCGGCGTCGAGCAACACCCGCAGCTCGTCCCTGGTCTCCGGGTCCGGGTCCTCGGCAAGCCACCGTTCCACCTGCTGCCGCAGCTGTGCACTCATCCGCTCCGCTCCCCGCTCGTCAGGCATCCCGCGCCCGGGTGGCCAGCCGGTCTACCCGGCTGTCCCCGATGCTCCCGCTGCCGCGTAGAGGTCATCTGGTCATGCTGCCGCAACAGCTCGGGCCCGGACTGGGCGATCGGCTGGTTCGACGCGGTGCTGGCCACCGAGACCCCGGACGTGGCGGCGCCGTGGATCGTCGAGGAGGACGGCAGCGAGCAGCGGCTGACGTTCGCCGAGCTGTCGCAGCGGTCCCAGCATCGGGGCCGGCGAGCCGCTGATCCCCGAGGTGATCGACCAGGTGGCCAGGGCGTGGTCCATCACCATTCGGGACGGCTACGGGCAGACCGGGACCACCGCGCTGGTCGGCAACCCGCCGGGCCAGCCGGTCTAGCCCGGCTCGACGGGCCGGCGGCTGCCCGGCTATAGTGTTCAGCTCCGCGAGCCGCTGACCGGGTAGGCGGGGCCGAAGGCGAGATCCGCCTCGACCTGGCCAGCCGGCCGGTCGGTCTGACCTCCGGCTACCGGGACGACGAGACCCGCACCGCCGAGACGAGGCGAGATGGGTGTTATGGCACCGGCGATGCCTGCTCGCGTGACAATGAGGGTTATCTCACCTATGTGGGGCGGGCTGACGACGTGTTCAAGGCATCGGACTACCGGATTTCGCCGTTCGAGCTGGAGAGCGTGCTGATCGAACACGCGGCGGTGGCCGAGGCAGCCGTGGTGCCGTCGCCGGACCCGCTGCGGGCAGCCGTGCCCAAGGCGTATGTGGTGCTGGCCGCGGGGTACCGGTCGGACCGGGACACCGCATGCGCGATCCTCAGGCACTGCCGCGAGCGGCTGGCGCCGTTCAAGCGGGTGCGCCGCCTGGAGTTCGCCGAGCTGCCGAAGACGATCGCCGAGCTGCCGAAGACGATCTCCGGCAAGATCCGCCGGGTCGAGCTGCGCGACCAGGAGCGCGAGCTGCCCGGGGACCGCGGCCCGGTCCGGCAGCCGCGGGAGTTCTGGGAGGAGGACTTCCCGGAGCTGAAGGCGGAGTAGCCGACCCCAGGCTCGCGTCAGAGCCTGCCGATCACCCGGGCGAGCAGCTCGCCCATCCGGCCGGCGGCTGCCCGGCCGGCGGCGAGCACCTCCTCGTGGTCCAGCGGCTCGCCGGTGATGCCCGCGGCCAGGTTGCTGACCAGCGACACGCCCAGCACCTCGCAGCCCTCGGCGCGCGCTGCGATGGTCTCCAGCACGGTGGACATGCCCACCAGGTCCGCGCCCAGCGTCCGCAGCATCCGGATCTCGGCCGGCGTCTCGTAGTGCGGTCCGGGCAGAGCGGCGTACACCCCCTCGACCAGCGTGGGGTCGACCTCGCGGGCCAGCGCGCGCAGCCGGGCCGCGTACGCGTCGGTCAGGTCCACGAACCGGGGGCCGACCAGCGGTGACCGCGCGGTCAGGTTGAGGTGGTCGGCGATCAGCACCGGCTGGCCGACCTGCAGGCCCGCGCGCAGCCCGCCGGCCGCGTTGGTCAGGATGACCGTGCGGCAGCCGGCCGCGGCGGCGACCCGCACCCCGTGCACCACCGGTGCGACCCCGAGGCCCTCGTACAGGTGGGTGCGGCCGAGGAAGACCAGCACGTTGCGACCCTGCACCGGCACCGACCGGATCCGGCCGGCGTGCCCGGCCACGGCCGGCGGGGCGAACCCGGGCAGCTCCGTCACCGCCACCTCGGCCTGCGCGGTGCCCAGCGCGTCGGCGGCCGGCACCCAGCCGGAGCCGAGGACCAGCGCGACGTCGTGGTGGGCGGTGCCGGTGGCGTCCGCCAGGGCGGTGGCCGCCGCGGCGGCTCTCGCCTCGCTGTCGCCGGGCTGGCTGTCGCCGGGCTGGCTGTCGCCGGGCTGGCTGTCGCCGGGCTGGCTGTCGCCGGGCTGGCTGTCGCCGGGCTGGCTGTCGCCGGGCTGGCTGTTGTGGGGCTCGCTG
>JBKOWA010000048.1:0-6147 GCA_046724155.1 Actinomycetota bacterium | reverse complement strand
CGGCAGGTCTGGAACAGGCAACGCAAACACGAGGTCCTCCTCGACGTCGACGACGTCGCCCTCGGCCACATCACCAAGATGCGCTGGAACCCCACCGACAAATGGATCTGGTCCGAACAGACCGTCCATCCGGCGATCGTCGACACGGACACCTTCACCAGCGCCAACCAACTGCTCGTCACCCGCGGCACCGGACCGACCACCCGCATCCCGCATCCGGCTCAGCAGCCCTACGTCCTACGCGGGGTGCTGTTCTGCGGCCTGTGCGACCGGCGCATGCAAGGCACCTGGACCCACGGCGCGCCGTACTACCGCTGCCGGTTCCCGAGCGAGTACGCCCTCGCCAACCACGTCGCCCATCCCCGCAACGTCTACCTCCGCGAACGCGACATCCTGCCCACCCTCGACCGCTGGCTCGCCCAAGCCCTGACACCCGACCGCCTCGACGACACCATCACAGCCATGATCGCCACAGAACAACAGCCCGCCGACAACCCGACCGCCGAACGCGCCCGCGCAGCCATCACCGGCTGCGACCAGAAACTCGCCCGCTACCGGGCCGCCCTCGACGCCGGAGCCGACCCCGAGACCGTCACCACCTGGATCCAACAGACCACCACCGACCGGCAACGCGCCGAAGCCGACCTTCGCACCATTGCCACCACCACGGCGACCCGCCCGGCCCTCACCCGGGACCAACTCCGCGACCTGCTCACCCAGATCACCGAGCCGGTCACCACGCTGCGCAACGCCGACCCAGCCGACAAGGCCAGCATCTACGCCGGCCTCGGCATCCAACTCATCTACCAGCCAGCAACCCGAACCGTGCACGCCAACGCGAAGCTCAACCCCCAGCCCGTGGGCAGAAGGTTCGTGTCCGAGGGGGGACTTGAACCCCCACGCCCTTGTCGGGCACTAGCACCTCAAGCTAGCGCGTCTGCCATTCCGCCACCCGGACGCACGCGGAAACACAGCACTCCGCGGGTGGCCACTGTAGCGGACCGCCGGTGCGGGGCTCAAACGAGCGGTGCGGCTGGTAGGAAGGGACGATGACCCACACAACCAGTCGGGGTGCCGCCGAGGACGAGGTCGTCGAGCTGTGCCGGGACCTGCTGCGGATCGACACCACCAACACCGGCGAGGTGGAGACCACGGTGGGCGAGCGGGTCGCGGCGGAGTACGTGGCGGGGAAGCTGGCCGAGGTGGGGCTGGAGCCGACCGTGCTCGAGTCGGAGCCGCGGCGCACCAGCGTGATCGCCCGCGTGCCGGGGGCGGACCCGGGGCGGGCGGCGCTGCTCATTCACGGGCACCTGGACGTGGTGCCGGCAGACGCCGCCGAGTGGTCGGTGCCGCCCTTCGAGGGGGTCGAGCAGGGCGGCTACCTGTGGGGGCGCGGGGCCATCGACATGAAGGACATGGACGCCATGATGCTGGCGCTGGTGCGGCACTGGCAGCGCGCCGGCATCAGGCCGCCGCGGGACGTGGTGCTGGCGTTCGTGGCCGATGAGGAGGCCGGCGGCGGCAAGGGCGCCCGCTGGCTGGTGGACAACCACCCCGAGCTGTTCGACGGGTGCACCGAGGCGGTGGGGGAGGTCGGCGGCTACTCCGTCACGCTGCGCGACGACCTGCGGCTGTACCTCATCCAGACCGCGGAGAAGGGGCTGGCCTGGATGCGGCTGCGGGCACACGGCACGCCCGGCCATGGCTCGATGGTGCACCGCGACAACGCGGTCACCTCGGTGGCGGAGGCGGTCGCCCGGATCGGGCGGCATACCTTCCCGCGGGTGCCGACCGACACCCTCCGGGCGTTCGCGGCCGGGCTGGGCGAGGCGACCGGCGTCGCACTCGACCCGGACGACCCGGCGGTGCTCGACCAGCTGGCCGCCATGTCGAAGATGATCGGCGCCACGCTGAGCAACACCGCGAATCCCACCATGCTGAGCGCCGGCTACAAGGCGAACGTCATCCCGGGCAGCGCCGAGGCGGTGGTGGACGGTCGCTTCCTGCCGGGCCAGGAGGAGGAGTTCACCAAGCAGCTGGACGAGCTGCTCGGTCCGGACGTGCGGCGCGAGTGGGTGGTGCACGACCAGGCGGTGGAAACCCCGTTCGACGGCCCGCTGGTACGGGCCATGGCGGCGGCGCTGCGCGCAGAGGACCCGCATGCTCACCCGATCCCGTACATCATGAGCGGCGGCACCGACGCCAAGTCGTTCGTCCGGCTCGGCATGCGGTGCTTCGGCTTCTCCCCGCTGCTGCTGCCGCCGGACCTGGACTTCGCCGCGCTGTTCCACGGCATCGACGAGCGGGTGCCGGTGGACGCGCTGAAGTTCGGCGTGCGGGTGCTCGACCGGCTGGTGATGAGCAGCTAGGAAGCTGCTGAACACGTCGCGACCCCGGCCGACCACGACGTTCCTGCGTCGTAAATATCAGCCGGGTGCGACAGGATTGCGGCATGACCATCCCGTACGGTGCGTGGCCCTCGCCCATCACCGCCGCCGACACCGCTCGCGGCGCGATCTCGCTGTCCTTCCCGGCCATCGTCGGCGACGAGGTGTGGTGGACCGAGAGCCGCCCGGACGAGGCCGGCCGGCAGGCTGTGCTGCGGGCCGGCCCGGACGGGGCGCCGGCCGAGGTGCTGGCCGCCCCGTGGAACGCCCGCACCCGGGTGCACGAGTACGGCGGCCGGTCCTGGCTGGCGGTGCCGGGGCCGGGCGGTGCCGACCGGCCCGGGGCCGCGCTGGTGTTCGCCAACTTCGGCGACCAGCGGCTCTACCGGCTGGATCCGGGGGCCGCGGCACCGGTCCCGATCACCCCGGAGCCCGCGGAGCGGGCGGCCGACCGGTACGCCGACTTCACCCTCAGCCCGGACGGTGCGGAGATCTGGTGCGTGCGCGAGCGCCACGACGACTTCGGTGCGGTCAGCCGCGCGCTGGTCGCGGTGCCGCTGGACGGTCGGGGCAAGCCACGGGAGCTGCTGCGGGATGGCCATTTCCTGGCCAGCCCGCAGGTCTCCCCGGACGGCCGGCGGCTGGCCTGGCTGACCTGGGACCACCCGCAGATGCCCTGGGACGGCACCGAGCTGCGGGTCGCCGAGCTCGGCGCCGGCGGCAGCGTCGGCGAGCCGCGGACGGTGCTCGGCGGCCGCACCGAGTCGGTCAGCCAGCCGCAGTGGGCCGACGATCTGACGCTGTACGCCATCAGCGACCGCTCCGGCTGGTGGAACCTCTACCGGGTGCCCGCCCTCGGCGGCGACCCGGTGCCGCTGTGCCCGCGCGAGGAGGAGTTCGGCGGGCCGCTGTGGCAGCTCGGCGCCAGCTGGTACGCGCCGCTGCCCGACGGCCGCCTCGCGGTGCGGCACGGCACCGACACCTACGCGTTCGGGCTGCTTGACCCCGCCACCGGTGAGCTGACCGACCTGGACCAGCCGTACACCGCCTGGTCCGGCGTGGCGGCCGGCCCCGGCGGGCTGGCCGTGGTGGCCACCAGCCCGCGCACCGGGCCGCGGCTGCTCCGGGTCGACCCCGCCGGCGGCGGGGTCACCATGCTGCGCCAGGCGATGACCAACCTGCCGGATCCGGCCTACCTGCCGGCGCCCACCTCCCGGGTGCTGGCCGGGCCGGACGGCCGGGACGTGCACGTGCACGTCTACCCGCCGACCCACCCGTCGGCGCGCGCCCCGGAGGGGGAGCGGCCTCCGTACGTGGTGCACATACACGGCGGCCCGACCAGCCAGGCGCTTGTCGGGCTCGACCTCGGGATCGCGTACTACACCAGCCGCGGCATCGGCGTGGTGGACGTCAACTACGGCGGCTCCACCGGCTACGGGCGGCCCTACCGCGAGCGGCTGCGCGAGCAGTGGGGCGTGGTGGACGTGGAGGATGCCGTGGCGGCGGCGCGAGCGCTGGCCGAGACCGGCGAGGCGGACCCGGACCGGCTCGCCATCAGCGGAGCCAGCGCCGGCGGCTGGACGGTGCTGGCCGCGCTGGTCCGCACCGACGTGTTCGCCTGCGGCACCTCCTACTACGGGGTGGCCGAGCTGGAGCGGTTCGCCGAGGACACCCACGACTTCGAGTCCCGCTACCTGGACGGGCTGGTCGGGCCGCTACCGGCGGCACGCGACCGCTACGTGGAGCGGGCGCCGCTGTCGCACGTCGGCAACCTGTCCTGCCCGGTGCTGCTGCTGCAGGGCGCTGACGACCGGGTGGTGCCACCGAGCCAGGCGGAGATGTTCGCCGCGGCACTGGCCAAAAAGGGTATCCCGCACGCCTACCTGCTGTTCCAGGGGGAGGCGCACGGGTTCCGCCGGGCCGAGACGCTGATCAAGGTGGCGGAGGCCGAGCTGTCCTTCTACGGGCAGATCATGGGCTTCGAGCCGCCGGGGATCCCCAGGCTGGCGCTGTCAGACGGCTGAGCCGCGGGGGGACCGTCCGTGCGGGCGACCGCACCTATCGCACGATGGCCGAACGGCGGCGTGCGGCCGGACGCGGCGCAGCGGGCAGCTCGGCGGTGGGCGGGCACGGCACGACCCCGACCCGGCGGCTCGCCGTCGGCACGCCGCGGGATAACCGGGTGGCACCGTCAGCGGCAGGTCACAGCAGCAGGCCGGGCAGCCGCTGCGCCGAGCGTCGGCGCCGCAGCCACACCCGGCGGGTGCCGTCCGCGTGCAGCCGGACGCGGGCCAGCTCCCAGCCGCCATACTCGGCGTGCAGCATCAGCCGCACCGCCGCCGTCTGCCGGTCGGTGTCGGACGGGATGCGCATCGGCGCGTACTCCCAGTCCGGGTCTGTCCAGTCCATCCGGCGAGTATGCCCGCTGAATGCCGAGCAGAGCGCCGTTCCGGCCATGTTCCGCCCGGGTCCTGCCCTCGGTAGCGGTCCGGCCGCGATCGTCACCGGCCCGGCGCGGCTCAGTCCGACCCTACGCCAGCGCCGGCGAGCAGCGCGCGCAGCCGGGTCCGGCGCGGCCGGGCGCCCACCTCGCGGACCGCCCGGGACAGCACCGGCCCCGCGGCGTGCACGACCGACAGGTGCCGCTGCGCCCTGGTCAGCGCGGTGTAGATCAGCGGCCGGGACAGCATGCCGCCCGCCTCCGGCGGCAGCACCGCGACCACCGCCGGCCACTCCGAGCCCTGGGCGCGGTGCACGGTGATGGCCCAGCCGTGCCGGATGTCGGCCAGCGCCTTGCCGGAGACCTCGGCCGGACCGCTGCCGAACTCGACGGTCACCGTCCCCTCGGCCGCCTTGAGCACCACGCCGACCTCACCGTTGGCGAAGCCGACCGGCTCGGCGTCCAGATGGTTCGCGGTGGCCACCACCCGGTCGCCCGCGTCGAAGCCGGACACCCGGCCGGAGCCCGGGTTGAGCCGGGCCTTCAGCGCCCGGTTCAGCTCGATGGTGCCGGCCGGCCCGCGGTGCACCGGCGTGACCACCTGCACCTGGTCGGCCGGGATGGACAGCGCCCGGGGGATCGAGTCGGTGACCAGCTGCACCACCCGGTGCGCCGCCTCCGCCGAGCCCCGCGCCGGCACCACCACCACCTCGCGGTCCGGGTCGCGCACCGGCGGCAGCGAGCCGCCGCGCACCGCGGTGGCCAGCCGGGCGATCGCGCCGCCCTCGGCCTGCCGGTACAGCGTGGTCAGCTCGGTCACCGGCACCGCGCCGGACTCCACCAGGTCGGCGAGCACCCGGCCCGGCCCGATCGACGGCAGCTGCGCCGGGTCGCCGACCAGCAGCAGGTGGGTGCCGTCGGCGCACGCCGCCAGCAGCGCCGCGGCCAGCTCGGCGTCCAGCATCGACGTCTCGTCCACCACCACGACCTCGGCGTCCAGCGGGAACTCCGCGCCGTGCAGGAAGCCTCCGGTGGTGCCCTGGGCGCCCAGCAGCCGGTGGATGGTGCGGGCCGACGCCCCGGTCTGCGCCTCCAGCCGCTTGGCGGCCCGGCCGGTGGGCGCGGCCAGCGCGACCTGCCGCCCGCGGGCCTCGGCCAGCGCGACCACGGCAGCCACCGTGCGGCTCTTGCCGGTGCCCGGGCCGCCGGTCAGCACGCTCACCCCGTCGGCCACCACCCGGGCGACCGCCGCCTGCTGGGTCGCGTCCAGCCCCTCGGCGAACTCGGGAACGTCCTCCGGGTCGGCCAGCGGCTTGGCGG
>JBKOWA010000249.1:0-5636 GCA_046724155.1 Actinomycetota bacterium | reverse complement strand
GCCTAGCACACCGTTGGCCGTCACCGGCCTGCCTGGCCCCACCCAGCCGGCGAGCCGGCGGGCCCGGGACATGACTAAAGACCCGTCCGCGAGACGGGAAAGATCAACGGACACGCGCCGGATCCTAGCCGCATCCCCATGCCGACTCACTTCTGTCACTCCCACCGGGATGGTGGCCAGGATCAGCAACCAGGGCGGCGGCTCTACTGTGACCGGTGTGATCAGGGTGGGGCTGACCGGCGGGATCGGTGCGGGGAAGACCGTGGTGGCCGGGTTGCTGGCGGGGCATGGCGCGATGGTTATCGACGCCGACGCGGTGGCCCGCGAGGTGGTGGCACCGGGCAGTCCCGGCCTGGCCCGGGTCGTGGCCGAGTTCGGGCCCGGCGTGCTCGGCCCGGACGGTGGGGTGGACCGGGCCGCGCTGGCCGCGATGGTGTTCGCCGACCCGGCCGCCCGACAGCGACTGAACGCGATCGTGCACCCGCTGGTCGCGGCCCGCAGCGCGAAGCTGGCCGGCGCGGCGCCGCCGGATGCGGTGATCGTGCACGACGTGCCGTTGCTCGTGGAGGGCGACCTGGCCGGAGGGTACGACCTGGTGGTCGTGGTCGAGGCGCCGGAGGAGGTGCGGATCCGCCGGCTGCGGGAGTCCCGGGGGATGTCCGAGCCGGACGCGCGGGCCCGGATGTCCGCCCAGGCGAGCGATGCACAACGCCGGGCGGTCGCCGACGTGGTGATCGAGAACGACAGCGACCTGGCCGAGTTGGCCGCCAGAGTGGACCAGGTCTGGCGGGACCGGATCGTCCCCCGAACCTAGCCGCCCGCCGCCGTCCAGGGCGGGGCAGCATCCGGAACGACCGGCCCGGCTGGCGGCAGGATGGGAAGCGGGCCCGGACCAGAGAACGGCGGCCTGGAGCGACATACCGTCCGGTCGGTATGCTGCCCGTACCGCTTGGCGAGGAGGAGCGATGGACTTCGCGTACGACGCCCGGACCGAGGAGCTCCGCACCGAGCTGCTGTCGTTCATGGACAGCCAGGTCTACCCGGCCGAGCCGGTGTTCGCCGAGCAGGTGGCCAACGGCCCGCGCTGGCAGACCCCGCCGGTGCTGGCGGAGCTGAAGGCGGAGGCCCGCCGGCGCGGCCTGTGGAACCTGTTCCTGCCCGACGCCGGGCACGGCGCCGGGCTGACCAACCTGCAGTACGCCCCGCTGGCGGAGATCACCGGGCACAGCCCGGCCATCGCCCCCGAGGCGCTGAACTGCTCGGCGCCGGACACCGGCAACATGGAGGTGCTGGCGATGTTCGGCACCGAGGCGCAGCAGAAGCAGTGGCTGGAACCGCTGCTGGCCGGCGAGGTCCGCTCCGCGTTCTGCATGACCGAGCCGGATGTGGCCAGCTCCGACGCCACCAACATCGCCACCCGGATCGAGCGGCGGGGCGACGAGTACGTGATCAACGGCCGCAAGTGGTGGTCCTCGGGGGCGCTGCGCCCGGAGTGCGCCGTCCTCATCGTGATGGGCAAGACCGACCCGAGCGCCGACCGGCACACCCAGCAGAGCATGGTGCTGGTGCCCAGGGACACCGCCGGTGTCACCGTCAAGCGCGGCCTGACGGTCTTCGGCTACGACGACAGCTCGCACGGCGGCCATGCCGAGGTCGAGTTCACCGACGTGCGGGTGCCGGTGGAGAACCTGATCGGCACCGAGGGTGCCGGCTTCTACATCGCCCAGGCCCGGCTCGGCCCAGGCCGGATCCACCACTGCATGCGCGCGATCGGGATGGCCGAGCGGGCCCTGGAGCTGATGTGCCGGCGCGCCAGCTCGCGGGTGGCGTTCGGCCGACCGCTGGCCGAGCAGGGCGTGGTCCGGGAGTGGATCGCCGAGTCGCGGGTGCGCATCGAGCAGGCCCGGCTGCTGGTGCTCAAGACCGCCTGGCTGATGGACACCGTCGGCAACAAGGGCGCGCACACCGAGATCCAGGCCATCAAGATCGCGGTGCCGCGGATGGCGCTGTGGGTGCTGGACAAGGCGATCCAGACGCACGGTGGCGGCGGGGTGAGCCAGGACTTCCCGCTGGCCGCGCTGTGGTCGGGCCTGCGCACGCTGCGGCTGGCCGACGGCCCGGACGAGGTGCACCTGGCCTCCCTCGGCCGCCGCGAGCTCCGCCGGCACACCTCCGCCGAGCCAGGCTGATCCGAGCATCGCTGCCGGTACGGTGGGTGGTATGGCGACGCTGAAGGTCACGGTGACGCTGCCTGAGGAGCAGGTCGCGGCGATCCACCGGCTGGTCTCCGCTGGCAAGCGGAGGCCGGGAGCAGGCTGCCCATCCCTGCCGGCGCGCTAGCCCAGGCGATCCGCGACCCAGTCCGCCTGGACGTGGACCCCGGCGAGGACGCGTCCGGCGTGCGGCTGGCGCGCTCCTAGGTTCCATTCCCCACGGTTCGGGGCCGGGGGAGGGTGAGCATGACCTCGGCGTCGCTGATGGCAATGCCCAGATCGGCACCAGAATGCTCTCTGAGCAGCCGCGCGATACGCCGGATGCCGCTTCCTGCGCGCGTCGCGAGCTGCAGGTCCGCGACCCGGGAGTAGATGTGCGGGTTCCGCGTAACGTGTACGCCGGCGCGCATGGCCTCGGCGTCGACGCTGTTGGGTGTGCGTCCCGGCGACCTGACCTCGACCCGATCACTGAGCACGAATACCCGGGTGGCCCCGGGAATGGTGTAGTCGCGGTGTACCAACGCGTTTACCACGGCCTCGCGCAGTGCCGTGGACGGAATTTCCTCCCGCCGTTCCGGCGCGAACCCGCGGATCTGGTGGGCGGTGCGCAGGTGTACGTTGAGGAATGACGCTATGCCGGCGATCAGATCGAACAGGCTACCCTCGAGATCCTTTCGGTCAATGAAGTCTCCACCGATGTCGTCACCGGCAACCGCACCCACGACGACCCGCGCAGACTCAAGGGCCGCCTGGGGGCGCCGACCGAAGAGAAGCATGCCGCCCACTGTCGGAGAGTCACCCTCGACCAGGCGCCAGGCGTGCAGCAGTCGGGGCAGGTCTTCGCCGATGTCGTCCCGTCCGGTGTCGTCGGCGTACCGGACGACAGCGTCGAGGTCGAGATCGGTCAGGTCGAAGCGGGGCATCACCTGCTCGTCGTAGAACAGCGCCTGAGATGACTGGAAGAGGCGGAGTAGCTCCTCGCGGCTGGCCTGGCGGCAGCGTGCCCCGGAGCGCACGTAGTACTGTCCGCTGCGCGTTGCGTATGGCCGCTGATCGCCCTTGGGGACATTGAGGACGACTACCTGGCTGCCGTCCAGCACAACGGTCTCGGGCACGACCGTCACCGGTGGTGAGCAGCTGTTGGACGCCACGTCGTCGACTCGCAGCATCAACGCATCGGTGTCGGCAACGCCGACGACGGCCCGGTCCTTTGAGACACCCACGACGAGCTGGCCGCCATCGCTGTTGGCGAAACAGACCAGACGTTCGGCGAGGTCGAGGTTACTACGGATCGACTCCTTGAACTCGGTATGCGGGTCCTCCCAGCGGAGGATGCGCGCGCGCAGCTCATCGGGGGTCATCGATGCCTCCGTGCTTCTCGGCCCGGTCACCGGTACATCCTCGCGCGTACGGCCGACACACCGGCGCAGGTACGGCGACGCCACTCCCGCCAGGCCGCGCCACCATCCCGGCCAACCGGCCCGGCCGGCTGAGCCGGCCAACCATCCGGGGCAACCATGCCCGCTGCGATGGTGGCCGCCGGCCCCGGTGTTCCACACTCGCAGCACCACACCGGGAGGGCTCCGCCGTACGCGCCCAGGTCGGCATCGTCGGCGCAGGTCGCGAGCGGTGGCAACGTCGTTGGCGGAGAACTACACCGGACTGCCGTACGCACAGGGATGGTCCTATCGATGAGGGCACGCATCATGCCGCTGGCCGACGCGATCGGGGAGCTGGTGCACGACGGGGACACCGTCGCATTAGAGGGCTTCACCCACCTCATCCCGGTGGCGGCCGGCCACGAGATCATCCGGCAGGGCCGGCGCGACCTCACCCTCGTCCGGATGACCCCGGACATCGTCTACGACCAGCTCATCGGCGCCGGCTGCGCCCGCAAGCTGATCTTCTCCTGGGGTGGCAACCCGGGCGTCGGGTCGCTGCACCGGTTCCGGGACGCCATCCAGAACCGCTGGCCGGTGCCCCTGGAGATCGAGGAGCACAGCCACGCAGGCATGGCGAACCGGTACGTGGCCGCCGCCTCGGGGCTGCCGTTCGCGGTGCTGCGCGGGTACGCCGGCAGCGACCTGGCCCGGCACACCGGCACGATCAGGACGATCACCTGCCCGTTCACCGGGGAGCGGCTGGCCGCGGTGGCGGCGCTGCAGCCGGACGTGTCGGTGGTGCACGCGCAGCAGGCCGACCGGGCCGGCAACGTGCAGCTGTGGGGGATCGTCGGGGTTCAGAAGGAGGCGGTGCTGGCGGCCCGCCGGTCGCTGGTCACCGTGGAGGAGATCGTGCCGGAGCTGGTGCCGACGCCGGGGGCCGTGGTACTGCCGTCCTGGGCGGTCACCGCGGTCTCGCCCGTGGCCGGCGGCGCCTACCCGTCCTACGCCCAGGGCTACTCCGACCGGGACAACGAGTACTACCGGCGGTGGGACGCGATCAGCCGCGACCGCAAGGCGTTCGGCCGCTGGCTCGCCGAGGAGATCGGGGCGGAGGTGCCGGCATGACCGCGGTTGGGCGGTCCGCCGCGGTCGGTCCGGGCGGCGACCCCGGCGGCGGCCTGGGCGGCGACGGCCCGGCGACCAGCGGCGAAACCATGATCGTCGCGGCGTCCCGGGCGCTGTACGACGGCGCGGTGTGCTTCGTCGGTATCGGCCAGCCGAGCATGGCCGCGAACCTGGCCAAGCGCACACACGCGCCCAACCTGGTGCTGATCTACGAGTCCGGCACCCTCGGCGTCGAGCCGGACCGGCTGCCGCTGTCGATCGGTGACGGCGTGCTGGCCGATACCGCGGACGCGGTGGTGGGGGTCCCCGAGGTCTTCAACTACTGGCTGCAGGCCGGCCGGGTCGACGTCGGCTTCCTCAGCGGGGCCCAGCTGGACCGGTTCGCCAACATCAACACCACCGTGATCGGGCCGGACTACCGGCAACCGAAGGTGCGGCTGCCCGGGGCCGGCGGCGCGCCGGAGATCGCCGCGTCCTGCCGCGAGGTGGTGATCGTGATGCGGCAGTCCACCCGCGCGTTCGTCGAGCGCGTCGACTTCGTCACCTCCTTCGGCTTCGGCCGCGGGCCGGGGGAGCGGGAACGGCTGGGCCTGCGCGGCAAGGGGCCGGTGCGCGTGATCACCGACCTCGGCATCCTGGAGCCGGACCGGCGCACCTGCGAGCTGACGCTGACCGCGCTGCACCCCGGGGTGAGCGTCGAGCAGGCACGGGCGGCCACCGGCTGGGATCTCGCGGTCGCCGACTCGTTGGCGGTCACCGTGCCGCCCACCGAGTCGGAGCTGACCACACTGCGGCGGCTGGCCGCCACGCTGGCCCCGGCGGCCGGCGGGGCCGGTGGCTGAGTCAGAGTGGGGGATGAAGGAGCGTCGGTGACCGGAACCCGACTGCGCCTGCCGTCCTACCGGCCGGATCC
>JBKOWA010000280.1:0-8389 GCA_046724155.1 Actinomycetota bacterium | reverse complement strand
CTGCTGACCGACCTCGAACGCGAGGGGGTGTTCACGCGCCGGCTGAACGTCGAGAACGCCAGCCACAGTCCGCACATCGATCCGGTCAGGGAACGGCTGCTGGTCGATCTGGCAGACATCGCGGCAGGTCCAGCATCGGTGCCGTGGTACTCCACGGTCACCACCGAGCTGTCGTCCGGCCTGCCCGCTGACTACTGGTACCGCAACCTGCGCCGGCCCGTCCTGTTCGGACCCACGGTCGAGCGCATGGTCGCCGACGGGTTCCGGTACTTCGTGGAGCTCAGCGCGCACCCGACGCTGACCACGTCCGTGCGTACCGTGGCCGACGACGCCGGGAAACCGGTGGTCGTCGTCGGTTCGCTGCGTCGCCAGGAGGACGCGGTCGCCTGCCTGGAGCAGGCCGTGGCCGAGCTCCACGTGGGCGGACGAACGGTTGACCTCGGAACGGCGCCGCCGGGACGGCAGCCGATCGAGCTGCCCACCTACGCCTGGGATGAGCAGCGGTACTGGCTCAAGCCCGCTGCGACGAGCAGCTCGCCGGGCCTGGCGCTGGCCGAGCATCCCCTGCTGGGGGCGCAGCTGGACACGGCCGACGCGACGCGTCTGGTGTTCCGCAGGGCCTGGTCTGCCCGGTCACCGGAATGGCTGCGCGGACACACCCTGTTCGGCGAGACCGTGGTGCCGGCGACCACGCTGCTGGAGCTGTGCCGGGCCGCGCTGGCCGTGGCCCGCCCCGGCCAGAACACCGACGTCACCGACATGTCGCTGTCGGCACCCCTCGTGCTGCCCGCTTCCGGGATGGTCGACGTCCAGGTGGAGGTGGCCCGCCTCAGCTCGCAGGCGCTCCCGCGGGTCTCGGTGTACAGCCGCCCCCAGACGGCCAGGGAAACACAGAAAGCCACTGAAACGGGGTGGACACTCCACGCCACCGCCGGGGCGGGCGAGTCGGCAGGGCTCGCTGCCGGCGCACCGCCGACGTGGGCGGACGACGCGGCGGCAGAGTGGGGGGCGGCGGGCTACGCCCGGCTCGCTGAGGCTGGTCTGGTGTGCGGGCCGGCTTTCCGGTCGCTCGACTCGGTCATGGACGTCGGGGACGGGGCCTTCGGGGACGGGGCCGTCGTGGCCAGGCTGTCGCTGCCGGCGCCGGCAAGGAACACCGCGGAGGCCTACCCGGTCCATCCGGTTGTGCTGGACGCCGCACTGCACGCCGTGGCCGCGTCGGATCCGTCCGGGCGGGTGCTGCTTCCGGTCGCGGTCGGACGGTGCACCCTGGACGACGCCGGGGCCGCCCAGGATCTGCTGGCGTGCGTACGCCGCACTGGTTCCATCGAAGGGGACCTCGTCGTCGAGGTGACGCTCTGGGACGGCGACGGCCTCCCGGTCGGGCGCCTGGAGCAGGTGCGGATGCGCGCCGCGACCCGGGCCGACCTGCTGCGCGGGGCGACGGGCAGCCGTCACCTGTATGAGGTGTCGTGGCTTCCCGTCCCGGCCGCGCCGGTTCGGTCCGAGGGCTCCTGGGTGCTGCTCGCCGACCCCGCGCATCCGCTGGCGGAGCCACTGCGGCGCGCGTTGGAGGCGACGGGGGCGCAGGTCAGCACGGCCGCCACCGCCGAGAGCCTGCCAGCCGACGCCGGCACGGTCATCCGGCTCTGGCCGGCCGGGGACGCGCACTCCGACCTGGCCGCCGGTGTCGAACAGCTCACCGCGACGGGCCTGTCCGAACTGCAGTCCCTGCTGGCTGCCCCGCCCGGCCAGGCGCCGTCCGGGGTGGTCTGGGTGACCCAGGGCGCGGTGGCTGCGGACCCGGGCGACCTGGTGCCCGGTCTTGCCCAGTCGGGGCTGTGGGGGCTCGCCCGCAGTGCCCGGGCCGAGCACCCGGACCTCGGGCTCCGGATCATCGATGTCGACGGGGTCATCGATGTCGACGGGACGGCCTCGCCGCACGATCTCCTCGGTGCGCTGGGGCTGGTCGGCGAACCGGAGCTGGCGCTGCGTGCAGGCGCGCTGCGGGCACCGCGCCTCGCCCATGCCTCACTCGCCGAGCCGGAGCGGGACCGTAGCGCGGCCGACGCCGACGGTGCGGCACCCGCCGTCGCCGCCCAGGAAATCGCCTCGGCAACCGCCCAGCAGGTCACCCGTGTCCCGGCCAACGGGACGGTGCCGATTGTCCCGGCCAACGGGACGGTGCCGATTGTCCCGGCCAACGGGACGGTGCTGGTCACCGGTGGGCTGGGCGAAATCGGGATGCACATCGCCCGCTGGCTCGCCCGCAACGGCGTGCCGCACCTGCTGCTGACCTCCCGCCGGGGCCCGGCCGATCCGCGCTGCGCCGAGGTCCGGGCCGAACTGTCCGCGCTGGGCGCCGACGTCACCATCGCCGCCTGTGATGCAGCCGACGCTGCCGCCGTCGGTTCCCTGCTCAGCGGGATCGACCCCCACCTGCCGCTGCGCGGGGTCGTGCACTGCGCCGGGGCCCTCGCCGACGGCGTCCTGACGCAGCAGACCCCCGCCCAGCTGGCTGCGGTGATGCACCCGAAGGCGGCCGGTGCGGCACACCTCCACCGGCTCACCGCCGATACCCCGCTGGACCTCTTCGTGCTGGTGTCTTCCGCCGCCGGGGTTCTCGGCAGTGCCGGTCAGAGCAACTACGCGGCCGCGAACGCCTTCCTGGACCAGCTGGCGCACCACCGGCGTGCGCTGGGGCTGCCCGCCAGCTCCCTCTCCTTCGGGGTCTGGGCCGGCGGCGGGCTCGCCGACGGCCACGCCGACCTGCAACGGATGGCCGACCACGGGTACCCGGCGCTGACTCCCGACGAGGGATGCGACCTAACCGAGGCCGCGCTGCTGCGCACTGCGCCGCACCTGCTGGCCTGCAAGGTCGACCACGCGAAGCTGCGCGAGGGGTTCGCCCGCGACGGGGAGGTCCCCGGGCTGTGGCGGTCTCTGGTGCCCTCCGCGGCAGCGGGCCCCGCCCGCAGCGGCCTGGCCGAGCGGCTGGCCCGGCTGCCCGAGACCGAGCGAGCCGACCGGGTACGGGGCCTTGTCTCGCGGGAGGTTGCGCGCGTGCTCCGGCTGCGCCCGGGACTGCGGCTGCGGTCCGACCAGCCGCTGCGGGAGCTGGGCATGGACTCCCTGATGGCGGTCGAGATCCGCAACCGGATCGGCACCGTGCTGGGCGCGCGGCTGCCGGTCTCCCTGGCGTTCGACCACCCCACGGTCGAACAGCTCACCGCCCACCTGCTCAGCGCTGTGATCGCCCCCTCCTCGGTCAACGCCGCCTCGGTCAACGCCGCCTCGGTCAACCCCGCCTCGGCGCCGGCCCGCACCGGGCGGGCAGCCGAAGCCTCGTCGGTGCGCACCGCGCTCGACGAGCCGCTGGCGGTGGTCTCGATGGCCTGCCGGCTGCCCGGCGGCATCAACGACCCCGAGGGCCTGTGGCAACTGCTCAGCGAGGGTGGCGACGCCATCGGGGCCCTGCCGTTGCAGCGCTGGGGCGTGCCGGAGCTCTACGACCCGGACCCGCGGGCCGCGGGCCGGACCACGGCCCGCGAGGGTGGGTTCCTGCAGGACATCGATGCGTTCGACCCTGCTTTCTTCGGGATCACCGCGCACGAGGCCACCGCGATGGACCCGCAGCAGAGGCTGCTGCTGGAGACGGCCTGGGAGGCGCTGGAGCGGGCCGGGATCGTGCCCGCCACGCTTGCCGGCAGCGACACCGGCGTCTATGTCGGCATGTTCGGCAGCGGCTACCTGGCCGAGGCCCGCCTCGACGAGCGGGACGGCTATGTCGGCACCGGGTCGGCGCTGTGCGTGGCATCCGGTCGGCTGGCCTACACCCTGGGCCTGCGCGGACCGGCCGTGTCGGTGGACACTGCCTGCTCCTCCTCACTGGTGGCGCTGCACCTGGCCGCCCAGGCGCTGCGCAACCGGGAGTGCGACCTGGCCCTGGCCGGCGGGGTCACGGTGATGGTCACCCCGCACGCGTTCGTGGAGTTCAGCCGGCTGGGCGGGCTGGCCTCCTCCGGTCGCTGCCGGTCGTTCTCCGATGACGCCGACGGCACCGGCTGGGCCGAAGGCGCATCGATGGTCGTCCTGAAGCGGCTCAGCGATGCCCGCCGCGACGGCGACCAGGTGCTTGCCGTGCTGCGCGGAACCGCCATCAACCAGGACGGCCGCAGCCAGGGCATGACGGCACCCAACGGCCCGTCCCAGGAGCAGGTGGTCCGCAGGGCCCTGGACGCCTCCGGGCTCGCCCCGGCGGACATCGACTACGTCGAGGCGCACGGCACCGGCACCACACTCGGCGACCCCATTGAAGCCAACGCCCTGTCCGAGGTGTTCGGACGCACGCGCCCACCCGGGCGCCCGCTCTGGCTCGGTTCCCTGAAGTCGAACATCGGGCACCCCCAGGCCGCCGCGGGCGTCGCCGGCCTGATCAAGGTCGTGCTGTCGCTCCGGGCGGGTCAGCTGCCGCGCACCCTCCACGTCGACACCCCCAGCCGTCATGTGGACTGGGACCGCAGCGGCCTGCGGCTGGTCGGCGAACCGCAGCCGTGGCCATCCGGTGAGCGCCCGCGACGCGCCGGAGTCAGCGCCTTCGGGATCAGCGGCACCAACGCCCACGTGATCGTCGAGGAGGCACCGGCCGACCTGAGCACTCCGCAGCATCCGCCCGCGCACAGTGAACCGGAAGCCAGGGAGCCGGAAGCCGCCGCGCAGAGCCGGGACCACGGCAGGCACCTGCTCGTGCTGTCCGCCCGCAGCATGTCCGCACTGCGCCGGCAGGCAGCGCGGCTCGCCGACCACATCACCACGGCGGCCGAAGCCGGAGCGGGCCCCGCGCTGCGCGACATCGCCTACACGCTGGCCTGCCGCCGCAGCCACTTCGAGCGGCGTGCGGCGCTGCTCGCGGCCGACCGCAGCGAACTGCTCGAGCAGCTGGAAGCGCTCGCGGCGAACCGGCCCCACGCCCGGGTGTCGGCGCCCTCCGCACGTGAGGTTCCGCCGGGCAAGGTGGCGTTCGTGTTCGGGGGCCACGGTGGCCAGTGGGCCGGCATGGCCAAGGACCTGCTGGCGTGCCCGGACTTCGCCGCGGAGGTCGCGCGGTGCGACGAGGCGATCCGCCGGCACACCGGCTGGTCGGTTCTCGCGGTGCTGCGCGGTGACGCCGGGGCGCCGGATCCCGAGCGGGTCGACGTCGTCCAACCGCTGCTGTTCACCGTTGCCGCCGGACTCGCCGCGATGTGGCGGTCGCTCGGGGTGGAGCCGGACGCGGTGGTGGGCCACAGTGTTGGCGAGGTCGCCGCGGCCTACACGGCGGGCATCCTGACCCTGGACACCGCCGCCGCCCTCGTCGCCCGCCGCGCGCGCAGCCTGGTTCCGCTCGCCGGTCGCGGTGGCCTGCTGGCCGTCGAGCTCCCCGCGGAAAGCGTCGAAGCCCAGCTGTCCGCCTACTCCGGGCGCCTGTGTGTGGCCGCCCTCAACAGCGCGGGGTCAACCGTCGTCGCCGGTGACCTCGACGCGCTGACGGACCTGCACAAGCAGCTCACCGCCCGGAACGTCCACGTGCGACGGGTGCCCATCGCGTTCGCCTCGCACAGCCCGCAGGTGGAGGCGGTCCGCGACGACCTCATGGGTCAGCTGGCCACCATCAGCGGCACGGACGGGACGCTCCCGCTGTACTCGACGGTGGTCGGGGCGACGGTGGAGGGATCGGCGCTGGGACCGGACTACTGGTACCGGAACCTGCGCGAACCCGTGCGTTTCGGCGCTGCGGTGCAACAGCTGGTGGCGGACGGGTACCGGCACTTCGTCGAGATCAGCCCGCACCCGACGCTGCGCCCGGCCATCGAGAGCGTGGCCGCCGAGGCCGGCGTTGAGGTGGTGAGCGTCGGGTCGCTGCGCCGCGGCGAAGACGGCCACGAGGCGATGCTGCACCAGCTCGGGCGCCTGTACACCGGCGGCGGCATGCCCGACTGGCAGCGGGCCCACCCCGGCGGGGTCCGGGTCGACCTGCCCACCTACGCCTTCGACCGCGAGCGCCACTGGCGGACCGTCGCGCCCAGCGCGGGGGCCACCGGCGCCTGGCCGCTGGCCGGCGTCCACGTCGAGCCCAGTGACGGCTCGGGACTGGACATCGTCCAGACCGAGATCGACCTGCGGGACAGCAGGTTCTCCTACCTGGCCGACCACCGGGTCACCGGAGCGGTCTGGCTGCCCGGCGCCGCGTTCCTGGAGATGGCCCTGGAGGCAGCGACCCGGTTGGGAACGCCCGGTCCGGTCCAGCTGGCCGAGGTCGCGTTCGAGCAGCCCCTGCAACTGCCGTCCGACGCCGCGGTACGGCTGCAGCTGGTGGTGCAGCCCGCCGCCGCCGACGGCTCCCGCCGGTTCGCCATCGCCTCCCGAACGGTCCCGGACGGGGGCGGCAGCGGCCAGGCCTGGCTGCACCATGTGGCGGGCCGGATCGAACCCGCCGGCGCCGATGAGTTCAGCACCGATGAGTTCAGGGAGCTGCTCGCACCGGAGGTGTCCCGGGCCCGGTGCACGGACGAGGTCGACCTGCCCGGGATGTACCAGACGCTGGCGGCCGCGGGGATCGACTTCGGGCCGTCCTTCCGGCGGCTGGCGGAGGGGCGGCGCGGGCCGCGATCAGCGGTGGGAAGGCTGGCCGAGTCGGCCCGTTCGCCGTACCTGCTGCATCCCGCGTTGCTCGACGCGGCCCTGCAGACGGTCGCCCTCCTCGGCGAGGCCCCCGCGGGCACGGCCTTCGTGCCCGCCGGGGCGCGGCGGGTGCGCTTGTCCGGGCTGCGGACCCAGCCGGTCTGGGTCACCTGCCGGCTGGACACGCTGCAGGACGACACCGCCGTCCTGGACCTGCAGCTCTTCGACGAAAACGACGAGCTGGTGCTGGATGTCCAGGGCTTCGCGCTGGCCGCACTGTCCCGCCTGGACCGGGCCCTGTTCGAGGTGCAGTGGCAGCCCGCAGCGGCTGCCCAGAACCCGCCCGCCCGGAACTCAGCAGCACAGAACTCAGCAGCCGCCCAGAACTCATCAGCACAGAACTCGGCCACACAGGGCAGCTGGCTCGTCATGGCCGACGAGTCAGGGGTGGGGGAGGAGCTCAGCCGCCGCCTTGGTGCGGCCCCGCACGTGATCGCCCGGGCCGGAGCGGAGTTCCGCGCGCACGCCGCGGGCCGGTACGTTCTCGACCCGACGGACCCGGCCCACCTCGCCCGCCTGTTCGACGAGGCGTTCCCCGACGCCCCGCCCGCGCAGGTGGTCCACCTGCTGGCCCTGGACGCCCCGGCGATCGACACCCCCGAGTCGGCCGCCACCGCCGAGCGGCTGTGCTGCCTGAGCACCCTGCAGCTGGTCCGGGCCCTGTCCAGCCGGGCCCTGTCCAGCCCGGCCCCGGACCGGCATCCGCGCCTGTTCCTGGTCACCCGGGCCTGCCAGCCGGCCCAGGGCAGCGCCGAGGTGACCGGCCCGCAACAGGCACTCGCCTGGGGCTTCGGCACCGCCGTCGCCCAGGAGCAGCCCGAGCTCACCACCACGCTGGTCGACCTGCCCCCCACCGGCGGAGCGGATGCCCTGTGGGCCGAGCTGCGCCACGCGGACGACGAAACCTTCGTCGCGCTGCGCGACAGCGGTCGATGGGTGCCCCGGCTCGCGCGCACCCGCCCCGACCACCGGACCGGCGCGACGATCCGGACCGACGGCACCTACCTCGTGACGGGAGGCCTCGGCGGACTCGGCCGGGTGGCCGCCGAGCGCCTGGCAGCGCAGGGAGCACGCCATCTCGCCCTGCTGGGCCGCAGCGCACCCACCCCGGACGCCACCGAGTGGCTCGCCAACCTGCGGGAACAGGGCATCGCGGTGCACGTGCTGCAGGCGGACGTCGCCGACCGCACCAGTCTCGGCACCGCACTGGAGACCCTGCGCCGGCAGGCGCCACCGGTCGCCGGCATCATCCACACGGCGGGTGTGCTGCACGACGCCACCCTGCCGAACGTGACGGCCGAGGGGATCAGCCAGGTCCTGGCACCCAAGGTCCTCGGCACGCGCTGGCTCACCGAACTGGTGCCCGACACCGACTTCCTGCTGCTGTTCTCATCCGCGGCAGCCCTGTTCGGCTCGGCGGGACAGAGCGCGTACTGCGCCGCGAACGCCTTCCTCGATGCCTGGGCACACCACCTGACCTCCACCGGGCGCCGGGCGCTCAGCCTCAACTGGGGCGCCTGGGGCGAAGTGGGCATGATCGCCGAGTCCGCCACGCGCATGGCGTCGATCAACCGCTCCGCGCTCACCGTTTTCTCTCCCCAGGAGGGTGGAGCGCTGTTCGAGCGCATCCTGTTCTCCGGACGCCGCCAACTGGCGCCACTCGCCCTCG
>JBKOWA010000460.1:0-7724 GCA_046724155.1 Actinomycetota bacterium | reverse complement strand
AGCCGGGACCGGCCGGTCCCGAGGGCCCCGGCACCGGGGGCTGACCGCGGTAGCGCCCCGGTCCGCCCCGGAGGGCCGGGGGACGGCATCGGTCGGACGCCGCCGGCATGACCGCCCGCCGGCACGGCCGCCGGCACCGCGTGCGCGGGCCGCCCGCCGTGGTCGTAGACTGCTACCGGGTCAGCTCGTGAAGCCATTCACAAGCGGCCTCGCTCGAGGCCCGAGCGCGGAGAAGCCATGAGTATGGAGACTGCCGGCCACCTGCCGAGCCGGCCCGAGGACGCCGACGCGATCATCGTCGGGGCCGGGCCGGCCGGTTCCACTGCGGCATACCACCTGGCCCAGGCCGGGGTGTCGGTGCTCCTGCTGGAGAAGGCGAAGTTCCCCCGGGAGAAGGTGTGCGGGGACGGGCTGACCCCGCGGGCGGTCCGGGCGCTGGTCGCCATGGGCATCGACACCGGTCCGGCCGCCAGCGGCGAGCCCGGCTGGATGCGGCACCGCGGGCTGCGGGTCTACGGCGGCGGGCGGGTGATCGAGCTGGACTGGCCGGACCTGGCCAGCTACCCGGACTACGGCCTGATCCGCACCCGGCTCGACTTCGACGACCTGCTCGCCCGGCAGGCCCGGCGCGCGGGTGCCAAGCTGCTGGAGCAGTGCGCCGTGGACGGCCCGGTACTGGACCGCGCCGGCCGCGTCGTCGGGGTGACCGCGAAGCTCGGGCCGGACCGGGAGCCGGTGACGTTCCGGGCGCCGGTCGTGCTCGCCGCCGACGGGGTGGCCGGCCGGCTGGCGCTCGCGGTCGGCATCGGCCGCCGGCCCGACCGGCCGATGGGCGTCGCGGTCCGGCGGTACTACCGCAGCCCGCGGCACGACGACGATAACCTGGAGTCCAGGCTGGAGCTGCGCGAGGGCAACGTCCTGCTGCCCGGCTACGGGTGGATCTTCGGCATGGGCGACGGCACCTGCAACGTCGGCCTGGGCGTGCTCAACACCTCCGCCTCGTTCCAGAACACCAACTACCGGGACATGCTGGTGCGCTGGATGGCCGGCACCCCGGCGGAGTGGGGGTACGCCGAGGAGAACGCGACCGGGCCGATCCGCGGCGCCGGCCTGCCGATGGCGTTCAACCGCACCCCGCACTACAGCCGCGGGCTGCTGCTGGTCGGCGACTGCGGCGGCATGGTCAACCCGTTCAACGGCGAGGGCATCGCGTACGCCATGGAGAGCGCGGAGCTGGCCGCCGAGCACGTGGCGCAGGCGCTGGCCCGGCCCGAGGGCGCCTCGCGGGAGCGGGTGCTGCAGGCGTACGCGGAGCGGGTCCGGGCCAGCTACGGGGGCTACTACCGGCTCGGCAAGGTCTTCGTCGACCTCATCGGGTACCCCGGAGTGATGCGGTTCTGCACCAGGCACGGCATCCCCCGGCCGGTGCTGATGAAGTTCGTGCTGAAGTTGCTCGCCAACCTGACCGACCCCCGGGGAGGGGATGCCATGGACCGCGTGATCAACGGTCTGAGCAAGATCGCGCCAGCGGTGTGATGGCGGGTGGCCCCGGGTGCGTGGGCCACCGGCGAACGCCGTAGGGTGCAACCGGTTTCGGCTGGCTGACCGGCCCGCCGGCCCGGACCGACCACAGGAAGGACCGCAGAACGATGCTGGCGCCGTACCTCCCGATCCTGGTGCTGTTCGTGGTGGCTGCCGCGTTCGCCGCCGGCTCGGTGCTGGCCGCGCCGATGGTGGGGCCGCGGCGGTACAACCGGGTGAAGCTGGAGCCGTACGAATGCGGCATCGAGCCGACCCCGCAGCCCGCCGGCGCGCACCGCTTCCCGGTGAAGTTCTACCTGACCGCAATGCTCTTCATCGTCTTCGACATCGAGATCATCTTCCTCTACCCGTGGGCGGTCGCGAGCAACAACCTCGGCATGTTCGGCCTGGTGGAGATGGTGCTGTTCATCGGCACCGTGTTCATCGCCTACGCCTACGTGTGGCGCCGCGGCGGCCTGGATTGGGACTGAGATGGGACTAGAGGAGAAGCTGCCAAGCGGCTTCCTGCTCACCAGCGTCGAGAAACTTGTCAACTGGAGCCGGAAGTCCTCGCTGTGGCCGGCCACGTTCGGACTGGCCTGCTGCGCCATCGAGATGATGACGTTCGGCGCACCCCGGTTCGACTCCGCCCGGTTCGGCATGGAGGTGTTCCGGGCCAGCCCCCGGCAGGCCGACCTGATGATTGTGGCCGGCCGGGTCAGCCAGAAGATGGCCCCGGTGCTGCGGCAGATCTACGACCAGATGCCGGAGCCCAAGTGGGTGCTGGCGATGGGTGTGTGCGCCAGCAGCGGCGGCATGTTCAACAACTACGCGATCGTGCAGGGCGTGGACCACGTGGTGCCGGTCGACATGTACCTGCCGGGCTGCCCGCCCCGCCCGGAGATGCTGATCGACTCGGTCCTGAAGCTGCACTACAAGATCATGCACGAGCCGCTCGGCCCGCGGCGGGCCAAGCAGGTCGCCGGCCAGCAGTTGGAGCTGCTGCCGTCCTCGGTGAGGTATGCCAAGTGACCGAGCGGAGCGAGCGGACAAAGAGATACAGCGACCCCGGGCAGCCGGCGGCCGGGCGGAGCGGGGTGGCCCGATGACCGATCCGAACGTGCCGGTCGAGCGGGACCAGTTGCAGCCCCGCCCGGACCAGGCAGCGCCGGGAGTGGTCGAGCACGGCATGTTCGGGGTGACCGGCAGCGGGGACACCTCGGGCTTCGGGGGCCTGGTGCGCCGCCGGCCGGCCGCGCCGTCGGCGCAGCGGCCCTACGGGGGGTACTTCGACGAGGTGGCCGACGCGCTGGAGGCGGTGTACCCGCGCTTCGGCGAGGCGGTGACCAGCGTGGTGGTGGACCGCGGCGAGCTGACCATGCACGTGCGCCGCGAGCACCTGGTGGAGCTGTGCCAGCGGCTGCGTGACGACCCGGCGCTGCGCTTCGAGCTGTGCTCCAGCGTGTCCGGAGTGGACTACCTCGGCGCACCGGACCGGCTGCACGCGGTGTACCACCTGACCTCGATGACCTACCGTCGGCGGCTCCGCCTGGAGGTCGCGGTCGGCGTCGAGGACCCGCACGTGCCCAGCGTGGTCGGCGTCTACCCGACCGCCGACTGGCAGGAGCGGGAGGCCTACGACATGTTCGGCATCGTCTTCGACGGCCATCCCGGGCTGACCCGGATCCTGATGCCGGACGACTGGGACGGCTTCCCGCAGCGCAAGGACTACCCGCTGGGTGGCATCCCGGTCGAGTACAAGGGAGCCACCATCCCGCCGCCCGACCAGCGGAGGGCCTACAAGTGACCGGGGTACAAGTGACTGGGGTGAGCCAGTGACACAGACCCACGACGAGTACGCCGGCTCCCGGGAGACCACCGAGGGCCGGGTCTACACGGTGACCGGGGGCGACTGGGACGAGCTGCTGGCCAGTGACCCGTTCCACGAGGAGCGGATCGTCCTCAACCTCGGCCCGCAGCACCCGTCCACGCACGGCGTGCTGCGGTTGGTGCTGGAGCTGGAGGGCGAGACCGTCACCAGCGCCCGGCTGGTGATCGGCTACCTGCACACCGGGATCGAGAAGAACACCGAGTTCCGCAACTGGACCCAGGGCGTCACGTTCCTGACCCGGGCCGACTACCTGTCGCCGATCTTCAACGAGACCGCCTACTGCATGGCTGTCGAGCGGCTGCTGGGCATCGAGGCGCCGCGCCGGGCCCAGGTGATCCGCACCCTGCTGATGGAGGTCAACCGGGCCTCCTCGCACTGGGTCGCGCTGGCCACCGGCGGCATGGAGCTGGGCGCGCTGACCGGCATGACGAACGGCTTTCGCGCCCGCGAGCGTTGCCTGGACGTCCTCGAGCTGGTCACCGGCCTGCGGATGAACCACGCCTTCGTCCGGCCCGGCGGGCTGGCCCAGGACCTGCCGGCCGATGCGCCGGAGGCGATCGAGGCGTGGTGCGGCGAGATGGAGGAGGAGGCCGACGGCCTGGACGAGCTGCTCACCGGGCAGCCGATCTGGATCCGCCGGCTGAAGGACGTCGGCTACATCGACACCGCCGGCTGCCTGGCCCTGGGCGTGACCGGGCCGTTGCTGCGCGCCACCGGCCTGGCCTGGGACCTGCGCAAGACCGAGCCGTACGGGGTCTACGGCGAGGTCGACTTCGACGTCCCGGTGCGCGAGGAGTGCGACTCCCTGGCCCGTTACCTGATCCGGGTGGCCGAGATCCGGGAGTCGGCGCGGATCGTCCGGCAGTGCCTACGCCTGCTGGAGCCCGGACCGGTCATGGTGCAGGACGCCAAGATCGGCTGGCCGGCCCAGCTCACGATCGGCCCGGACGGGATGGGCAACTCGCTGGAGTACGTGAAGAAGATCATGGGCCAGTCGATGGAGGCGCTGATCCATCACTTCAAGCTGGTGACGGAGGGTTTCCGGGTGCCGGCCGGCCAGGTCTACGCCGCGGTGGAGTCGCCGCGCGGCGAGCTCGGCGCGCACGTGGTCAGCGACGGCGGCACCCGCCCGTACCGGGTGCACCTGCGGGACCCGTCGTTCGTGAACCTGCAGTGCACCCCGGCCGTGAGCGAGGGCGGCCTGGTCGCCGACGTGATCGCCGCGGTGGCCTCGATCGATCCCGTCATGGGAGGAGTGGACCGGTGACCGACGAGCGCGGCAGCGGCGGGGTGGACCGCTGAGATGCCGTTGACCGAGGAGACCCTGAACAGAGCGCGCGAGATCGTGGCGCGCTACCCCAAGCCGCGCTCGGCGCTGCTGCCGCTGCTGCACCTGGTGCAGGCCGAGGAGGGCTACGTCACCCCGGAGGGGATCGGCTTCTGCGCCGACGTGCTCGGGCTGACCAAGGCCGAGGTCGGCGCGGTGGCCACGTTCTACACGATGTACAAGCGTCGGCCGACCGGCGAGTACCTGGTCAGTGTCTGCACCAACACGCTGTGCGGCATGCTCGGCGGGGACGAGGTGTTCGCCACGCTGCGGGACGAGCTCGGGGTCGGCCACAACCAGACCACCGAGGACGGTGCCATCACCCTGGAGCACGCCGAGTGCCTGGCGGCCTGCGACTTCGCCCCGGTGGTCACGGTCAACTACGAGTACTTCGACCAGCAGAGCCCCGAGTCGGCGGTGCAGCTCACCCGCGAGCTGCGCGCCGGTCGGCGGCCGCTGCCGACGCGCGGTGCGCCGCTGTGCACGTTCAGGCAGGTCAGCCTGCAGCTGGCCGGCTTCCCGGACGAGCGGCCGGAGGCCCGGGACGCGGTGAGCATCGGCGAGCCGAGCCTGGTCGGGGTGAAGCTGGCGCTGCAGCGTGGTGACACCGCTCCGCCGTACGAGGTGGCGGCCGGCCAGCAGCCGGCCGGGCCCGCCGCCGCACCGGCCGGCCGGGCCGCCACCGGCGGCGGTACCCCCGGCCCGCGGAAGGAAGGCTGAGCCGATGCCGCTGACACCGGTGCTGACCAAGCGCTGGCTGTCCCCGCGCTCGTGGGAGCTGGCGACCTACGAGCGGCTGGAGGGCTACCAGGCGCTGCGCAAGGCGCTGACCATGCACCCCGACGAGATCGTGCAGGTGATCAAGGACTCGGGGCTGCGCGGGCGCGGGGGGGCCGGCTTCCCGACCGGCATGAAGTGGGGCTTCATCCCGCAGCACGACGGCAAGCCGCACTACGTGGTGGTCAACGCCGACGAGGGCGAGCCGGGCACCTGCCGGGACCTGCCGCTGATGATGGCCGACCCGCACTCGATGATCGAGGGCACGGTGATCGCCTGCTACGCGGTGCGCGCCCACTTCGCCGCGATCTACGTCCGGGGCGAGGCGGTGCACGCGATCCGGCGGCTGCAGCAGGCCGTCCGGGAGGCGTACGGCGCCGGCTACCTGGGCACCGACATCCTCGGCTCCGGGTTCGACCTGGACGTGGTGGTGCACGCCGGCGCGGGCGCCTACATCTGCGGCGAGGAGACCGCGCTGCTGGACTCCCTCGAGGGCTACCGCGGCCAGCCCCGGCTCAAGCCGCCGTTCCCGGCCACGCACGGGCTGTACTCCTCGCCGACCGTGGTGAACAACGTGGGCACGCTGGCCAGCGTGCCGCCGATCATCCTGGGCGGCGCGGACTGGTGGAAGTCCATCGGGGTGGGGCCGAACGCGGCGAGGTCGCCGGGCACCTCGGTCTACTCGCTGTCCGGCCGGGTGAAGAACCCGGGCCAGTACGAGGCCCCGATGGGCACCACCCTGCGGGAGCTGCTGGAGCTGGCCGGCGGCGTCCGGGACGGGCGCGAGCTGAAGTTCTGGACGCCGGGCGGCTCGTCCACGCCGATGTTCACCGCGCAGCATCTGGACGTGCCGCTGGACTTCGACTCGGTGGTCGCGGCCGGTTCCCAGAACGGCACCAGCGCGCTGATGATCTTCGACGACGGCGACTGCGTGGTCCGCGCGGTACTGAAGTGGACGGAGTTCTACGAGCACGAGTCGTGCGGCAAGTGCACGCCCTGCCGCGAGGGCAACTACTGGCTGGTCCAGGTCCTGCGCCGGCTGGAGAGCGGGACCGGCACCGAGGAGGATCTGGACACCCTGTTGGACACCTGCGACAACATGCTGGGCCGGTCGTTCTGCGCGCTCGGCGACGGCGCCACCAGCCCGATCACGTCGTCGCTGGAGTTCTTCCGGGACGAGTACCTCGCGCACGTGCGCGGCGGCGGCTGCCCGCTGGCCCGCGGCGGGGTGCTGGTGGGTGCCCGGGTGGGGGCACAGCGATGACACTGGCGAAGGACGCCCCGGCGGGCAGCCCGACTGGCAGCCCGGCCGAGGTGGACAACACCGTCGGGGTGACCATCGACGGCTTCGAGCTGCGGGTGCCGAAGGGCGCGCTGATCATCCGGGCGGCCGAGCAGATCGGCATCCAGATCCCGCGGTTCTGCGACCACCCGCTGCTGGACCCGGTCGGCGCCTGCCGGCAGTGCATCGTCGAGGTGGAGGGCCAGCGCAAGCCGGTCGCCGCGTGCACCATCGCGGTCTCCGACGGCATGGTGGTGCGCACCCAGCTCACCTCGCCGGTGGCCGCCAAGGCGCAGGCCGGCACGCTGGAGCTGCTGCTGATCAACCACCCGCTGGACTGCCCGGTCTGCGACAAGGGCGGCGAGTGCCCGCTGCAGAACCAGGCGATGAGCAACGGCCGGGGCGACTCGCGGTTCCACGACGTCAAGCGCACGTTCCCGAAGCCGGTCGCGATCAGCTCGCAGATCCTGCTGGACCGCGAGCGCTGCGTGCTGTGCGCCCGGTGCACCCGGTTCTCCCAGCAGATCGCCGGCGACCCGTTCATCGAGCTGTTCGAGCGTGGCCCGCTGGAGCAGGTCTCGACCTACACCGACGAGCCGTTCCAGTCCTACTTCTCCGGCAACACCGTGCAGATCTGCCCGGTGGGCGCGCTGACCAGCGCGGCGTACCGCTTCCGCGCCCGGCCCTTCGACCTGCAGTCCACGCCGAGCGTCTGCGAGCACTGCGCGTCCGGCTGCGGGCTGCGGGTGGACTGGCGGCGCGGCCGGGTGCAGCGCCGGCTGGCCGATGAGGACCCGGCAGTGAACGAGGAGTGGAACTGCGACAAGGGCCGGTTCGCGTTCATCTACCCGGCCGTCGAGGGTCGGATCACCACGCCGCTGATCCGCAACGACGCCGGGCAGCTCGTCGAGACGTCGTGGAACCGC
>JBKOWA010000490.1:0-4795 GCA_046724155.1 Actinomycetota bacterium | reverse complement strand
GGTGCGACGGCGGGGTCGGTGCTCTTCGGGCTGGTGCTGACCGCGGTGGACGGCACGGTGCTGGACCTGGCCTCGACCGAGGCGATGCGGACGCGGTTCGCCACGCCGTCGGGTGGGCGGTTCCCGCAGGCGCGGGTGGTGACACTGGTGGCGTGCGGGACCCGCCGGGTGCTCGCGGCGGAGGTGGACTCCTGTGGGGTCAGTGAGCAGCGGCTGTGGGACCGGCTGGTCGGCCAACTGCGGCCGGGCACGCTCAACCTCGCGGACCGGAACTTCTTCTCCATGCACCGGTGGCGGGCCGCATCCGCGACCGGCGCGCACCTGGTGTGGCGGGTGAAGAACGGGGCCCGGTCGGTGCCCGCGAGGGTGGTCGCCACGTTGCCGGACGGCTCGGAACTGGTCCGGCTCCGCGAGTCCGACGCGATGCTGGCCCGCCGCCGCAAGGCCACGGGGCAGAAGAACGCTGCCCGGCTGGAGGACATGACCGCCCGGCTGGTGAGCTTCCTCGTGACCGTCACCGACGCCGACGGCCGCACTACGACCAGCAGGTTCCGGGTGCTGACCACCTTGGTCGACCACGAGGCCTACCCTGCCGGGCAGATCGCCGCGGTCTACGCCCAGCGCTGGCAGGTCGAGCTGGCCTACAAGACGGTCAAGACCACCCTCCGCGGTGGGAACCGGCGCCTACGTGGGCAGTCCCCGGACCTGGCCGAACAGGAGATCTGGGGACTGCTGGCCGTCTACAACGCCCTCATCGACCAGGCCGTGACCGCCGCCGTCGACCTGGGCATCGACCCCGACCAGGTCTCCTTCACCCACGTCCTGCACGCCACCCGCGACCACCTGAGGTCACCCTGCCCCGGCTGCGGCCACCACCCCGACACCGCGCACCTCACCGCAGCCATCACCACCGGACCCCGAAACCGCACCGGCCGCACCCGCACCGCCCCCAGAACCACCCGACAACGACAAACCCAACACGGCCGCAACGTCACCTACACCATCAAGATCACCGAATCAAATCTACCCAGAACGACCTAACCGACCACATCTTTAGGGCAGTGGTCTCGGGGTGGGTCAGTTGCGGAGTGTCACCGGCAGGTTGGTCAGTCCTCGGGTGATGATGCCCGGGCGCCAGCGCACGGTATCGGGTGGCGCCGCCAGGCGGGCCTGCGGGAAGCGGGCCAGGAACTGCCCGATGGCGATCTGCGCTTGCAGGCGGGCCAGCGGCGCGCCGATGCAGAAGTGGCTGCCGTGCCCGAAGGCGAGGTGCGGGTTGGGGTCGCGCTCCATGTGGAACTCGGTGGGGTCGGCGAAGATGCTGCCGTCGCGGTTGGCGGCGAGCAGGGACACCATGACCATGTCCCCGGCGGCCACCTGGGCGCCGAACAGCTCAAGCGGCCGGGTGGCGATGCGCAGGGATGCCACCGGCACCGGGCTCTCGTAGCGCAGGAACTCCTCGATCGCCGGCGCGAGGTCCTGCGGGTGGGCCCGGATGCGGTCGGCCCGGTCGGGACCGCGTAGCAGCAGGTAGATCCCGTTGCCGATCAGGTTCGTCGTGGTCTCGTGGCCGGCGATGATGAACAGGAAGGCGGTCGAGACGAGTTCGTCCTCGCTGAGCCGGTCGGTCTGGTCGCGGGCCGCGATCAGCGCCGACAGCAGGCCGTCGTCCGGCTCGGTGCGTCGGCGCGTGACCAGCCCACGCAGGTGCTCCACGAAGTCGGTGACCTGCTGGACCGGGAAGACCGGGGATCCCAGACCGGCGGTGAACGCGTTCGCCCAGTCCCGGTAGTTGTCCCGGTCTTCGGCCGGGACTCCGAGCAGTTCGCAGATCACCTGGATGGGCAGCGGGAACGCGTACTGCGCGACGAGGTCCGCTTCCGGCCCGCCGGCCGTCAGCCCGTCCAGCAGGTCGCCGACGATCTGCTGGACGCGAGGGCGCAGCATCTCGATGCGCCGGGGAACGAACGCCGCGGCGACCAGCTTGCGCAGTCTGGTGTGGTCGGGTGGGTCGGTCCGCAGCATCGAGCTGCTCATTGCGGCTCGCACCCGCGGGCTCAACGCGCCGCGGTCCAGCGAGTCGCCCTGGTCACGGTTGGACAACCGCGGGTCGCTCAACACCTCACGCACCTCGGCATACCCGGTGACCAGCCAGACCGGCACGCCGTTGGGCAGCTTCAGGCGGTGTATCGGCCCGGCAGCACGCAACGGGGTGAGCGCATCGTGCGGCGAGCCGGTGGGCTGGAAGACGTCCACGGTCTCGTCCATCGGACCTCCCCTGCCAGGGCGCCGGTGATTATGACTCACCTTCTCACCACCAGGCACGTGAGCGTGCCGGTCCAGGCGGACGACGAGACTGGCTGCCGGCTCCCGTACCCTCACGGCAATCCCGACCGATGCCGTCCCGTGTGAGGGGTGCTCATGCCGAACAGTCTGGTCGTCGTTCACGTGCACGTTCGCGTCACTGCCGGGTCGGTGGAGGCGTTCCGGGAGGCCTCGCTGGCCAACGCGGCGGAGAGCGTCCGGGAGCCGGGGGTGGCCCGGTTCGACGTGATCCAGAGCGTGGACGACCCGACCCGTTTCGTGCTGGTCGAGGTGTACCGGGACGCGCAGGCCCCGGCCGCGCACAAGGACACGGCGCATTACCAGAAGTGGCGCGACACCGTGGCGCCGATGATGGCGGAGCCGCGGTCGAGCCAGAAGTACGTCAACGTGTTCCCGGACGACGCCGGCTGGTAGCCGGGTGCCCGCAGACGTGTTCGAGTTCGCCACCGCGGGCCGGGTGCGGTTCGGCCGTGGCGAGGTCCGGCAGGCGCCGCAGGCACTGCGTGACCTCGGCGCGCGGCGGGTGCTGGTGGTCACCGGACGTTCGCGGCAACGGTCCGAGCCGCTGCGGTTGGCGCTGGCCGACGCGGGCATCGACACCGTCACCTTCTCGGTGCCCGGCGAGCCGACGGTGGAGGTGGCGCGCGCCGGCACCGCGCTGGTCCGGCAGCACCGTTGCGACGCGGTGGTCGGGTTCGGCGGCGGCGGCGCGCTGGATGCGGCCAAGGCGGTCGCGATCCTGGCGACCAACGGTGGCGACCCGCTCGACTACCTCGAGACGGTCGGCCGCGGCCAGGCGCTGCAGCAGCCCGCGCTGCCGTGGGTGGCGATCCCCACCACCGCGGGCACCGGGTCGGAGGTCACCCGCAACGCGGTGCTGACCGTCACCGAGCAGGCGGTGAAGGCAAGCCTGCGCAGCCCGCTGATGCTGGCCCGGCTGGCGATCGTCGACCCGGACCTGCTGGCCGGACTGCCCCGCCCGACGCTGGCCGCCAGCGGCCTGGACGCGCTGTCGCAGCTCATCGAGCCCTACCTGTCCGCGCGCGCCAACCCGCTCACCGATGCGCTGGCGACCGAGGGCATCCGGCGCTCGGCGCGTTCCCTGCCGAAGGCCGGGGTCGACGGGATCGACGGGCCGGACGCCGCCGCCCAACAGACCCGCGAGGACCTCGCGCTGGCCAGCCTGTTCGGCGGGTTGTGCCTGGCCAACTCCGGCCTCGGCGCCGTACACGGCTTTGCCGCGCCCGCGGGCGGCATGTTCGCCGCACCGCACGGCGCGGTGTGCGCCGCCCTGCTGGCCCCGGCGGTGGAGGTCAACCTGCGGGCCCTGACCGAGCGCGCCCCGGACCATCCCAGCCGGCTCCGCATCCAGCACGTCGCGGCCCTGCTGACCGGTGACGAGGCTGCCAGCGCCGAGGACGGCATCGCCTGGCTGCGCCGGCTGTGCAGCACCCTGGCCATCCCTGGGCTGGCCCACTACGGCATGACCGAAGCGCACGTACCCGAGTTGGTCAGCAAGGCGAAGCAGGCCAGCAGCATGCGCGCCAACCCCATCCAGCTCACCGACCGCGAGCTGACCGACATCGTCCTGCGGTCGCTGTGACCCGATGAGTTCCTGGGCTCACCGGACGAGGCGGATCGGCTGGCCTGTGGCCGGCCTCGGTCGATCCGCACCGACGGGAGTATGCGGGAGCGGTCGGCTACTCGGGCTGGGCCGCCCAGACTGGACAGCGCAGGCTGTCCGCCCGGCCGACGCCTCGCTGCCGTGGCCACCAAGATGATCACGTTCGACCGTGTGCGCGGACCGCGGTGACATCACCACCGCGGTGTCGATCTTGGACCAGCACGACCCGCGCTCATCCTCAGCACCGGCCGGGAATCCGTGGCCGCGCCCCGGCTACGGCCGCCCGACCTTCAGCGACTGCGGGACCTCGCCGAGCAGATGCGTGGGCACGCTCGCCAACGCGCCCCCGCGCTCGTAGCGTTCCGCTTGACGCCTTGTCATGCGGCGCGCGATCATGTCTGACATGAGCACGGAACGGGCCTCAGTGAGTGCGCGGGACCTCGGCCGGCATGCGGCGTCCGTACTCGATCGGGTCGAGCACGGAGAACGCTTGATCGTGACTCGCGACGGGGAGCCGGTTGCGGAAATTATCCCCATTGATCCGGCGCAACGCATGCTCGCTCGCTGGGTCAAGGACGGTCTCATCGCCGAGCTACCAGCCCCCGATTCGGCGAAGGCGGCCACGGTAGCCAACGCCGCTCGTCGGCTACTGACCACCTCGACGCCCGATCCGACCGCTACTGAGATCCTGTTCCAGATGCGTGAGGACGAACGCGCGTGATCTACCTCGACACGAGCGCAATCCTCAAGCTACTTCGCCGTGAGCAAGAGTCCGACGCTCTGACCGACTATCTAGCGGCATATCCCGAACAGGATTTGATCACCTCCACGTTGGCCACCGTCGAG
>JBKOWA010000281.1:0-2113 GCA_046724155.1 Actinomycetota bacterium | reverse complement strand
CCCCGCACCTGACCCTCGGCAGGTGGCGGCCCGGCGACGACGGCGAGCGCCGCGGCGCCGACGACCTGGCCGGCTACCAGGGGCCGGTCTCCCGCATCGACGAGCTGGTCCTGTTCCGCAGCCACCTGGGGCCGGCACCGCGGCACGAGCGGCTGCACGGGTTCCCGCTGGCCGGCGGTCACCAGGCGTAGTCCTCGGGGCTGGTCGGCAGCCGGGGAAGATGCCGTCCGCTCGCCGCGTCGTACAAGCTGGTCTCCAGCGCCCCGCTGAGCTGACCCGGCCCGCGTGGCCGGCGGCCAACCCCGGGTCAGGGCACCGGGTCGGGCCGGCCCTCCCGCAGCTCGCCGTCCTGCATGACCAGCACCCGGTCGGCGTGCTGCCAGGTCTGCGGGTCATGGGTGGCGACCAGGCACACCGAGCCGCCCCCGACCAGCTCGCGGAACGCGCCGAACAGCGCCCGGGTCCACTCCGCGTCCTGGTGTGCGGTCGGCTCGTCGGCCAGCAGCAGGGCCGGCCGCAGCAGCAGCGCGCGAGCCACCGCGCAGCGCTGCTGCTCGCCCAGCGAGACCTGCGCCGGATGCCGGCCGGCCAGCTGCCCCAGCCCGAACAGCTCCAGCAGGCCGCGGCCGCGGTCCTCGAACCGGGACAGCCGGCGGGACAGCCGGGCCGGCAGCAGCACGTTCTCGGCCAGGGTGAGGTCGGCCAGCAGGCCGAGCGCCTGCGGCACCAGCGCCAGCTCCGCCCAGCCGAACGCGGCGGCGCTGCGCCCGGCCAGCGCGCCCCGCCAGTCCAGCCCGCCGGCGTCCGGCTCCTCCCAGCCGCACAGCACGTTCAGCAGGGTGGACTTCCCCGAGCCGGACGGGCCGACCAGCGCCACCAGCTCTCCCGGGCGCAGCGCGAAGCTCACCTCGCGCAGCGCGTGCACCTCCTCGGCGCCGCGCCGGAACGACTTGGTGACCGCGACCCCGGACACCATCACGGTCCCCCCACCGGTGACGCCGCCGGCGGTGACGCTCACCACGACTCCACCACCCGCCCGCGGTCCAGCCGCAGCAGGTGGTCGGCGGCGGCCGTCACCCGAGGGTCGTGCGAGGACAGGATGAACGCCACGCCCTCGCCGGTGAGGTCCCGCACCGCGGCCAGCACCCGGTCCGCGCTGGCGGAGTCCAGCTCGGCGGTCGGCTCGTCCGCCACCACGATCGCCGGCCGGCCGACCACGGCGCAGGCGAACGCCAGCCGCTGCTGCTCGCCGCCGGACAGCTGCGCCGGCCGGTGGTCGGCCCGGTGGTCCAGCCCGAGCAGGCGCAGCAGCCGGTCGACCTCCTCCCGGTCCGGCCGGGTGCCGCGCAGCCGGCCGGCCAGCCGGACCTGGGCGGCGGCGTCCAGGTACTCGACCAGGTTGTCCATCGGGTTCTGGAAGACGTACGCCACCGCGGTGCGGCGCAGCGCCCGCCGGCCGCGGGCGCCCAGGCCGGCCACCTCGGTGCCGGCGATCCGCACCGCCCCGGTGGTGGGCCGGTCCACGCAGGCCAGGATCCGCAGCAGGGAGGACTTGCCCGAGCCGGACGGCCCGACGATCGCGCTGACCTCGGCCCGCGGGAAGTCCTTGTCCACCGCGGACAGCGCGACCACTTCCTCGTCCTCGGTCACGTACACCTTGCCGACGCCGCGGCACAGCGCGGCGACACCCTCGGCCGGGCCGCCCTCGACCGGTGCGTCGGCGCCGAGCAGATCCGCCTCCGGTCCGGTGCCGAACACCGGCTCACCGGCGACCGGGTAGCCGCGGGTGTACCGGTCGTACGGGTCGTCCGCGCGGTAGCCGTCAGGCCCGGCGTGCCGGTCGTCGTCCGGCTCGCCGAGCAGCTCCTCACGTGCCAAGCCGCATCACCTCCGCAGGGTTCGCCCGGCTGGCCGCATGGTGCGCGTAACCGGCGGCGGCCACCGCCACCGCGGCCGCCGCCAGCGCCGCCCAGGCCAGGTCGGCCAGCGGCAGGCTGAGCAGCGGGGGCGGCGGCCGGTCGGCGTCCAGGTCGAGCCGGTGGTAGACCGCGAGCACGGCGGCCAGCGCCAGCCCGGCGCCGACGCAGACCGCGGCGCCGATCAGGGTCGCCAG
>JBKOWA010000125.1:0-3697 GCA_046724155.1 Actinomycetota bacterium | reverse complement strand
GGCAGGTACCGGCACGGTGGCCAGCGCCCGGCCGGCCTCGGCGTGCAGCAGCAGCGCCGCGCCGCCCAGCCCGGTGACGCGTGCGATCAGCGCGCACACCTGCCGGGTGGTGTGCGGCTCGGCCACCTCGGGCACGAACGCCCGGCGGCTCTGCTTGGCCGCCGCCCGCGCCGTGGACCGCCACCGGGCCAGCGACCGCTCGCCGCGCTCGCCCTGCCACCTGACGACCGACCGGGATGCCGCCCAGGGCACCACCTCGTCCACCCCCAGCTCGGTGGCAAGCTCCACCGCCAGCTCGCCGCGGTCGCCCTTGGCCAGCGCCTGCACCAGCACGAACCGCGGCTGCGGCGGCTCGGTCACGGTACGGCCCAGCACGGCCAGGGTCAGCCCCTCCGGGCCCGCCGCGGTGACCCGGCACTCGGCCAGGCCGCCGTACCCGTCGGACAGGTGCACGGTCTCCCCGGGCCGCAGCCGGCTCACCGTCGCAGCATGGTGACCCTCCAGGCCGCCCAGCAGGTACCGGTCCTCCTCGGGCAGCTCATCCACCAGGAACACCGGCGGTGCCACGTCTGCCACCCCCTCGCCGTCAGCGGACCGCCCGGCCGGCACACGACCGGGCGGCGGCCCGCCCGCTCCCGGCCGGAACCACCGGGCCCCATCATCTTCGGCGCGCCGAGGATGCCTGCTCACAGGCCCGCGAGTTGGTCGCGTCGCGGAGCATCCTCGCAGGTCACCGTGGAAACTGGCCCGGTAGGGCTAACGGCCGTTGAACGCGTCCCGGACCCGGGAGAACAGGCCGCCGTTGCCGTTGCGGGCGACCTGGGGAAGGTCCTCGCCGCGCAGCCGGGCCAGCTCCTTGAGCAGCCGCTCCTGCTCGACGTCCAGCCGGGTCGGGGTCCGCACCTCCAGGTGCACGATCAGGTCGCCGCGACCGACCCCGCGCAGGTGCGGCACCCCGCGGGCCCGCAGCCGCAGCTCGGTGCCCGACTGGGTGCCCGGTTTGACGACCAGTTCCTCCTCCCCGTCCAGGGTGGCCACGGTGAGCGTGGTGCCCAGCGCCGCCGCGGTCATCGGCAGCGACACCCGGCAGTGCAGGGTCACGCCGTCGCGGGTGAAGATGTCGTGCGGCACCTCGCGCACCTCGACGTACAGGTCGCCGGCCGGGCCGCCACCCGGGCCGACCTCGCCCTGCCCGGCGAGCCGGATCCGCATGCCGTCCTCGACGCCGGCCGGGATCCGGACGCTGATCGTCCGGCGGGACCGCACCCGGCCCTCGCCGGCGCAGGACGAGCACCGGTGCGGGATGGTCTGCCCGACGCCCCCGCAGGTCGGGCAGGTCCGCGCGGTGACCACCTGGCCGAGGAACGTCCGCTGCACGCTCTGCACCTGCCCCGCCCCGCCGCAGGTGTCGCAGCGCTCCGGGTGGGTGCCGGCCGCGGTGCCCGCGCCCGTGCACTGCTCGCAGACCACCGCGGTGTCCACGGTGATGTCCTTGGTGACCCCGAACGCGGCCTCGGCCAGCTCCAGGTCGAGCCTGAGCAGCGCGTCGGCGCCGGGACGCACCCGGGACCGCGGGCCGGCCCGGCCGCCGGCACCGGCGCCGCCGCCGAAGAACGCGTCCATGATGTCGCCGAGCCCGCCGAAGCCGCCGAACGGGTTGCCGGCGCCGTCGGCGGCGGTGGCGTACGGGTCGCCACCGAGGTCGACGATGCGCCGCTTGTCCGGGTCGGAGAGCACCTCGTACGCCCGGGTGATCTCCTTGAACCGCTCCTGCGCGGTCGGATCCGGGTTGACGTCCGGATGCAGCTCGCGGGCCAGCCGGCGGTAGGCCCGCTTGACCTCCTCGCCGGTCGCATCCGGCGAGACACCCAGTACCCCGTAGTAATCCACTGCCACGAGTCCCCTAGCCCTGTACGCCTGGCCGCACTGGCCTGTCCTGTCCTAGCCCTGCGCCAGCAGCCGGCCGACATAGCGGGCGACCGCATGCACCGCGCTCATCGTGCCGCGGTAGTCCATCCTGGTCGGACCCAGTACGCCGAGACCGCCCAGCGCCAAGTCACCGGTGCCGTACCCGCTGGCCACCACGGAGGCCGAGTGCAGCCCTTCGATCGCGTTCTCGGCCCCGATGCTCACGTGCACCCGGGCCGGGCTGTCCGCCTCCTCGAGCAGCCGCAGCAGCACCACCTGCTCCTCCAGCGCTTCCAGGACCGGCAGCAGGCTGGGGAAGTCCAGCGCGCTGCGGGTCAGGTTCACCGTGCCGCCCAGCACCACCCGGGCCTCCGGCTGGTCCACGAGGGTCTCCAGCAGCACGCTGACCAGCATGGTCATCACCGGGCGCAGCCCCAGGGTGGCCAGCGCGGGCAGGCCGGCGACGATGTCCGGGGTGTCGGTCAGGTGCCGGCCGCGCAGCGTCCGGTTGAACACCCGGCGCAGCTCGTCGGCATCGTCCTCGCTGACGCTGACCGGCAGGTCGACCACCCGCTGCTCCACCCGGCCGGTGTCGGTGATCAGCACGAGCATCAGCCGCGAGGAGGACAGCAGCACCACCTCGAGATGCCGGACCAGGCTGCGCGACAGCGACGGGTACTGCACCACGGCGACCTGCCGGGTCAGCTGGGCCAGCAGCCGGACCGTGCGGTGCAGCACGTCATCGAGGTCCACCGCGCCCTCGAGGAAGCTCTGGATGGCGCGCTTCTCCGGCGGCGACAGCGCCTTGACCGTGGCGATCCGGTCCACGAACAGCCGGTAGCCCTTGTCGGTGGGGATGCGGCCGGCGCTGGTGTGGGGCTGGGTGATGTAGCCCTCCTCCTCCAGCGCGGCCATGTCGTTACGGATCGTGGCCGGCGAGACCCGCAGGTTGTGCCGTTCGACCAGGGCCTTGCTGCCAACCGGCTCGCGGGTGGACACGAAGTCCTCGACGATGGCCCGCAGCACCTCGAGCTTGCGTTCCTCGACGCTCACCGACCACCTCCCCTGGCACTCTCTTTTCCTGAGTGCCAAGTGTACGTCCCAGGCAGGCCGCCGCGGTGGTCCCGGTGGCCCTGCCTGGCGATCCCGACGGCACTGCCCGGTGGCGTTGCGCGTATACCTTGTGTAGCCGGGTTTTACGGTCGCCGCGCTGTCAGGCTACAGTCTTCGGTTTTGGCTAGGCTGGCGGCTTAGGCGACACCGTCGGGGGGATGGCTACCCGAGCTAGGAGCGATGTGATCTTCAAGGAGGTCCGCGAGGGGCGGCCCTATCCGGACCACGGGTTCTCCGCCCGCGACTGGGCGAAGATCCCGCCGCACCAGGTCCGGCTGGACACGCTGGTCACCACCAAGCGGCAGCTTGGGCTGGACACGCTGCTGGCCGACGACTCCACCTTCTACGGCGACCTGTTCCCGCACGCCGTGCAGTGGAAGGGCGAGCTGTACCTGGAGGACGGCCTGCACCGCTGCCTGCGGGCGGCGCTGCAGCAGCGCACCGCGGTGCATGTCCGGGTGCTCAACCTGGACGACATCAGCAGGTTCGGCGGCGAGACGAGCGACACCCCCGAGGGTTCCGGCGCTGCTGCGGCGGCAGGCGCGGCGACAGCGGCAGGCTCAGCCGCCGCGGCACGCCCGGCGCCGGCGGCCGACGGGGGCGCCGGGACGGCGAGTGACTCCCGCGACGAGACCACGGCTCGGTAACCCGGCCAAGCCCATGCCGGGCCGTAAGT
>JBKOWA010000417.1:0-6000 GCA_046724155.1 Actinomycetota bacterium | reverse complement strand
GGTTGTCGACGTGCGTGAAGTGCGCGATCCACCTACGGCGCGGGTCGGTCGTAGTCACCTCGCAGGTAGACGCGGTTGGCGTCCGCGGCGGGTCACTTGTTCAGCTCGGCGGCTTTCTTCTCCACGTCCTCGATCCCGCCGCACATGAAGAACGCCTGCTCGGGCAAGTGGTCGTACTCGCCGGCGGTGAGCGCCTTGAACGACTCGATTGTCTCCGACAGCGGGACGTAGGAGCCGGGCTGGCCGGTGAACTGCTCGGCGACGAAGAAGTTCTGCGACAGGAACCGCTGGATCCGCCGGGCCCGGCCGACCAGCACCTTGTCCTCCTCGGACAGCTCGTCGATGCCGAGGATGGCGATGATGTCCTGCAGCTCGTTGTACCGCTGCAGGATCTGCTTGACCCGCTGCGCCACCTGGTAGTGGTCGTTGCCCAGCACCCGTGGGTCCATGATCCGGGAGGTGGAGTCCAGCGGGTCCACCGCCGGGAAGATGCCCAGCTCGAACACCTTCCGGGACAGCACCGTGGTGGCGTCCAGGTGCGCGAACGTGGTGTGCGGGGCCGGGTCGGTGATGTCGTCGGCGGGCACGTAGATCGCCTGCATCGAGGTCACCGAGTGGCCGCGGGTGGAGGTGATCCGCTCCTGCAGCTCGCCCATCTCGTCGGCCAGCGTCGGCTGGTAGCCCACCGCGGACGGCATCCGGCCGAGCAGCGTGGACACCTCCGAGCCGGCCTGGGTGAACCGGAAGATGTTGTCGATGAACAGCAGCACGTCCTGGCCTTGCACGTCGCGGAAGTACTCCGCCATGGTCAGCGCGGACAGCGCCACCCGCAGCCGGGTGCCCGGCGGCTCGTCCATCTGCCCGAACACCAGGCAGGTCTGCTCGATGACGCCGGCCTCGGTCATCTCCAGGTACAGGTCGTTACCCTCGCGGGTGCGCTCGCCGACCCCGGCGAAGACCGAGGTGCCGCCGAAGTCCTTGGCGATCCGCCGGATCATCTCCTGGATCAGCACGGTCTTGCCGACACCGGCGCCGCCGAACAGGCCGATCTTGCCGCCCAGCACGTACGGCGTGAGCAGGTCGATCACCTTGATGCCGGTCTCCATCATCTGGGTCCGGGCCTCGAGCTGGTCGAACGCCGGCGCCGACCGGTGGATCTGCCAGCGCTCGACGCCGGACAGGTCCAGGTCGGGGTCGTCCAGGCAGACCCCCAGCGCGTTGAACACGTGGCCCTTGGTCTTGTCGCCGACCGGGACGGTGATGCCGGTGCCGGTGTCGGCCACCTCGACGCCGCGTACCAGCCCGTCGGTGGGCTGCATGGAGATGGCCCGGACGGTGTTGTCGCCGAGGTGCTGGGCGACCTCCAGGGTCAGCATCCGGGACTGGCCGCCGAGCTCGACGTCGACGTGCAGCGCGTTGAACAGTTCAGGCATCTGCTCCCGGGAGAACTCCACGTCCACCACGGGACCGGTCACCCGGACGACGCGGCCGGTGCCGGTGCTGGTCTTTTCTGCGGTCGTCATCGCTCGTCACTTTCCTGCTGCGGTCAGGTCGGGGGTCAGCTCTAGGCGGAAGCCAGCGCGTCGGCGGTGCCGACGATCTCGCTGATCTCCTGGGTGATCTCGGCCTGGCGGGCCTGGTTGGCCTCGCGGGTGTACGTCTTGATCAGCTCTTCGGCGTTGTCGGTGGCCGCCTTGCAGGCCCGCCGCCGCGCCGCGGACTCCGAGGTCGCCGACTCCAGCAACGCCGCATAGATCCGGGCGTTGACGTACTTGGGGAGGATCGCGTCGAGCAGCTCCTCGGGCTCCGGCTCGAACTCGTAGAGCGGGAGCACCATGCCCGGCGGCGGCTGGTCGGCCTCCTCCACCACCAGCGGGGCGACCCGGGCCGCCACCGGGGTCTGGTTGATCATCGACTTGAACCGGGTGTAGACGATGTGCAGCTCGTCCACGCCCTGGGCGTGGTCCCCGTCGGCCTCCTCCGTGGACCCTTCGGCGCCGGCCAGGAACGCCTCGATCAGCGTCCGCCCGATCTCCCGCGCCTTGTCGGCGGTGGGCTGCTCGGAGAAGCCGGTCCACTCCCCGGCCAGCTCCCGGTTGCGGAACCGGTAGTACGCCACGCCCTTGCGGCCGACCACGTACAGCACCGGCTCCTTGCCCTCGCTGCGCAGCAGCTCACCCAGCTCACCGGCCCGGCGCAGCGCGTTGGCCGAGTAGGCGCCGGCCAGCCCGCGGTCGCTGGTGATCACCAGCACCCCGGCCCGGCGCGGCTGCGGCCGCTCGACCAGGAGCGGGTGCTCCAGGTTGGAGTTGGAGGCCAGGGCGGTCAGTGCCCGGGTGATCTCCGCGGTGTACGGCCGGGCCGCCTCCATCCGGCCCTGGGCCTTGGCGATCCGCGAGGTGGCGACCATCTCCATCGCGCGGGTGATCTTCTTGGTGGACTGGATCGACTTGATCCGGCGGCGCAGGACGCGAAGCGTGGCTCCCATCGGGCTACCCGCGCCGCTCGCGCTCGGCCGGCGGGACGTGGCGGACCCGGGTCACCTTCTCCTGCTGCTCATCCGCCTTGTCCATCGCCTCCGGGGTGGCCTCGCGGCCGAGCACCGTCCCGTCGGAGGTCTGGAACTGCTGCTTCACCTCGGCGACCGCCCGGCGCAGCTGCTCCACCGCGTCGTCGGAGAGCACCTTGGCCTTCGCGATCTCCTCCAGCACGCCGGTGTAGTTCGCAGCGACGTAGTCCAGCAGGTCACGCTCGAAGCGGCGGATGTCGGCGGTCGGCACGTCGTCCAGCTCGCCGGTGGTGCCGGCCCACAGCGAGACCACCTGCTGCTCGACCGGGAACGGCGAGTACTGCGGCTGCTTGAGCAGCTCCACCATCCGGGCGCCGCGCTCCAGCTGGGCCCGGGAGGCCGGGTCCAGGTCGGAGGCGAACGCGGAGAACGCCTCCAGCTCGCGGAACTGCGCGAGGTCCAGCCGGAGCCGGCCGGCCACCGACTTCAGCGCCTTGATCTGCGCGTTGCCGCCCACCCGGGACACCGAGACGCCGACGTTGATCGCGGGCCGGACGCCGGCGTTGAACAGGCCGGTCTCGAAGAAGATCTGGCCGTCGGTGATCGAGATGACGTTGGTCGGGATGTACGCCGAGATGTCGTCACCCTTGGTCTCGATGATCGGCAGCCCGGTCATCGAGCCACCACCGAGCTCCTCGGACAGCTTGGCGCACCGCTCCAGCAGCCGGGAGTGCAGGTAGAACACGTCGCCGGGGTACGCCTCGCGGCCCGGCGGGCGGCGCAGCAGCAGCGACACCGCGCGGTACGCCTCGGCCTGCTTGGACAGGTCGTCGAAGACGATCAGCACGTGCTTGCCGGCGTACATCCAGTGCTGGCCGATGGCCGAGCCGGTGTACGGCGCGAGGTACTTGAAGCCGGCCGGGTCCGAGGCCGGGGCGGCCACGATGGACGTGTACTCCATCGCGCCGGCCTCCTCCAGCACCGCCTTGACCGCGGCGATGGTGGAGCCCTTCTGGCCGATCGCCACGTAGATGCAGCGCACCTGCAGGGCCGGGTCGCCGGACTCCCAGTTCGCCTTCTGGTTCAGGATGGTGTCGACCGCGACCGTGGTCTTGCCGGTCTGCCGGTCGCCGATGATCAGCTGGCGCTGGCCGCGGCCGATCGCGGTCATCGCGTCGATGGCCTTGATGCCGGTCTGCAGCGGCTCCTTGACCGGCTGCCGCTGCACCACCGTCGGCGCCTGCACCTCCAGCGCCCGGCGCTCGTCGGTGACGATGTCGCCCAGGCCGTCGATCGGGTGGCCGAGCGGGTCCACCACCCGGCCGAGGAACGCGTCGCCGACCGGCACCGACAGCACGTTGCCGGTGCGCCGGACCTGCTGCCCCTCCTCGATGTGGGAGAAGTCGCCGAGCACCACGACGCCGATCTCGCGTTCGTCCAGGTTGAGCGCCAACCCGAGGGTGCCGTCCTCGAACTCGAGCAGCTCGTTGGTCATCGCCGAAGGCAGGCCCTCGACGTGGGCGATCCCGTCACCGGTGTCGGTGACCACGCCCACCTCCTCGCGGGAGACCTCCGGCGAGTAGGAGGAGACGTAGTTCTCGATCGCACCGCTGATCTCCTCCGCGGTGATCGTCAGCTCCGCCATGGTTATCCGTCCCTGCTCCCCTGGATCGGTGTTGCAGCTTGTTTGTTCAGTGTCGCGCGGCTCGGTGTGTGGTGGCATCGTCGTGTGTGGTGGCATCGTCGCGGTGGCGCCCGGTGCGTTGCGTTGCTCGGTGCGGTCTCCCGGGAGTGACCCCGGTGGGCGGCGCCCCGCCGGCTCAGCCCGCCAGCTGCTGCCGGGCCTCGGCGAGCCGGCCGGCGACCGTGCCGTCGATGATCTCGTCTCCCACCCGCACCAGCAGCCCGCCGAGCACCTCGGGGTCCACCTCGACCTGCAGCGCCACCTGCCGCCGGTAGATCCGGCTCAGGGCGGCGGCCAACCGGCGCTCGTGCTCGGCCGACAGCGGCGCCGCGGCCTGCACGTGGGCGATGTACCGCCCGCGGCGGCCCGCGGCCAGGTTGGACAGCTCCTCGACCGCCCGCTCCAGGTTACGCCCGCGCAGGTTGGCCACCAGCTGGCGCAGCAGCTGCCGGCTGACCGGCCGCACCTTGCCCGCGAGCACCGCGTCCAGCAGCTCGGTGCGGCGCTCGGCCGACGCGGTGGGGTCCGCCAGCAGGATGCGCAGCCGGGGCTGCGCATCCAGGATCCGGCCGAACCGGAACAGCTCGTCCTCGACCTCGTCGAGGGAGCCGTCCCCGTGGGCCAGTGCCAGCGCCGCCTGCCGGGCCAGCGTCTCCACCCCGTCCACCAGGTCCGCCGGGTCCGACCAGCGCCCGCCGACCAGCGGGTGCAGCACCTCGAGGGTGCGCTGGCCGACCTTGCCGGACAGCACCCGGTCCAGCAGCCCGGTGCGGGCCGCGGCCGGCATGGACGAGTCGGCCAGGTGCCGGCGCAGCACCGGCTCCCGGGCGAGCAGCGCGGCGACCGCGAACAGGTCCCCGGACAGCGCGTCCAGCTCGCCCGGCTGGGCGCTGTCGGCGTACTCGTCCAGCCGCTCGCGGGCGGCGGCCAGGGTCTGCCGGCTGGCCGAGCTCATGTGCCCGCCGGTCATGGGCTCGCCGTCCATGGACTCGGCTCCGCGCTCGCTGTGGCAGCCATGCTCAGCCCGTCCCACGCCCGCGGCGAGTGGCCGTGCCGCCCGCCGGCTCAGGGGCCGGCTGGTCGACCGACCCGGCCTCTGCGGCCGGACCGGGCGCGCTCCCGGCCATCTGCTCCAGCTCGCCGAGGAACCGGTCGACCGTCCGCTGCCGGCGCGCGGCGTCCTCCAGTGACTCGCCGACGATCCGGCCGGCCAGCGTCACCGCGAGCCGACCGATCTCGGCGCGCAGCTCGTTGACGACCTGCTGGCGCTGGGTGACCAGCTGCTCCGCGCTGCGCTCCCGGATGCGGTCGGCCTCCTCCTGCGCCTGCGCGCGCAGCTCCTCGCGGAGCCGGTCGGCGTCGGCGCGGGCACCGTCGCGGATCTTGGCGGCCTCGGCGCGGGCCTCGGTCAGCGCCCGCTGGTACTCTGCCTCCGCCTTCGCCAGCTGCTCGTGGGCCTGCCGGCTCTCCTCGATCTGGCCCCGGATCAGCTCCTGCCGCTCCCGCATCGCCTTCTGCACCGGCGGCACCACGTACTTGGAGAGCACCCACAAGATGATCGCGAAGGCGACCAGCTCGGCGATGAACGTGGCGTTCGGGACCAGGAAGTTGCTTTCGGCCAGGACCGTGCCCGCTCGGCTGCTCATGTCTTGTTGGCGAGAACGAAGACGAACAGCGCCATGAACGCCAGGTTGATGAAGTACATGGCCTCCACCAGACCCACCGTCAGGAAGAAGATGGTGAACAGCCGGCCCTGGGCCTCCGGCTGCCGGGCCACCCCGGAGATCGTCGCGCTACCGGCCAGGCC
>JBKOWA010000365.1:0-9157 GCA_046724155.1 Actinomycetota bacterium | reverse complement strand
GTGGGAACGGCGCGGTGGCCAGCCCGTCGGCCAGGGCCGCGGCCACCGCGCGGTGCAGCTGCCGCCGCTCGATCGGCAGCAGGTCCTGGTAGACCACCTGCCTGGCCAGCCAGTGCCGGAACGCGTAGCCAGCGTCGCCGTTGCAGACCAGGATCCCGGCGTCCACCGCCGCCCGCAGCGCCCGCGTCAGCACCGACTCCTCCAGCCGGCACACCTCGCTCAGCAGCTCGTCGCGGATCTCCCGGCCGATGGTCGCGGCGACCCGGACCACGCTGCGCACGTCGTCCCCCAGCTCGGCCAGCCGCCCCAGCATGATCGTCGCCAGGTGCAGCGGCACCCCCGAGTCCACCCCGAAATTCCCCTAGCCCAGCAGCTCCTCGGCCAGGAACGCGTTGCCGTCGGACTGCTCGAGCAACTGGTCCAGCAGCTCCGGCACCATCGGCTCACCCCGCACGCTGGCCGCGAACTCAGCCAGCGTGGCCCGGTCGAACCGGTCGAGCTCCAGCTTCTGGCAGTACGCCAGCCGCAGCAGATCCTCCAGCACCGACCCCACCGGCGGCCGCCAGGTCAGCGCACCGTCCGAGCGGCAGGTCACCACCACCATCACCCGCTGCCGGTACAAGCTGTACGCCAGGCCCTGCAACAGGTCCAGCGTCGACCCGTCCGCCCAGTGCACATCCTCCAGCACGATCATCAGTGGCCTGCGCCGGCTCGCCTCGGCGACCAGCCCCAGCACCGACTCGAAGATCCGCAGCCGGCCCTGGCTGCGGCCGGCGTCCGCTCCGGTCAGCAGGTCCACACCCACCGCCGGGTCGAAGATCTCGGCCAGCGGCGCCGGCAGCCCACCGCGATGCTGCAGCGCCCGAAACCCCTCCACAACCGGGCCGTACGGCAGCTGCCCGACCTCCAGCGGCACGCACCGCCCGGTGAAATGCCACCAGCCGTCCGCCTCGGCCAGACGTGCCAACTGCCGTACATACCGGCTCTTTCCGACACCGGCCTCCCCGAAGACCAGCAGCGCCCCGGCCCGACCCTGCCCGGCCGCCTCCAGCGCCGCCCGCCCCTGCCTCAATTCAGGGTCACGTCCAATGAAGGGGCGCTCGTCCACCGTCACGGCTCGATTATGTCGCGTCGCCGCCCGGGCACTTTGCCTGGTGCCTGGTGCCTGGTGCCCGGGGCTTGGCGCTTACCGGCCCGGACGAGTCGTCGCGCTGCGCACGAGGGGCGGTATTTGGAAAGAACGTTAAATGAGAAGGCTGCACGCGTGACCCGCCGGGCAGCGGGTATGTCCAGGGGAGACCGACGAGCAAGGAGTTGCCATGGGTATGGGCGGAGCGGTCGTGCTGTTCGCCATCGGCGCGATCCTGAAGTTCGCCACCAGCGCACAGGTGTCGGGGTTCGACCTGCAGACTATCGGCGTGATCATCATGGTGGTCTCCGCGATCTGGTTCGCGATCATGGTGGCGGTGTACTTCAGTCGCCGGCGGACTTCGGTAATCCGGGACCAGGTGACGACGGGCGACCCGGCGTACCGGGAAGACGTCTACCGGAGCGACCCGACGTACCGCGGTCGGACCCGGCGGACGTACGAGGAGCGGTCCGACTACAACGAGCCGATCTAGGACTACAACGAGCCGATCTAGGCAGCTACGTGCGACCGGCAGCCTCGCGGTCAGCTGAGGCTGCTGTGCCGGAGCAGGTTGTTGATCACTCGCAGTGACACCGAGAGGGTGGCCAGGTCCCAGTGGTCGCTCGCCGCGATGTCCTCCATGGTCTGGCTGGTGCGCTCCAGCACCGTCTGGTTGCGCTCCACCCAGGCGGTGAACCGCTGCTCGGGCGGGGTGTCCTCCGCGCCGCAGGCCAGCACGTCGCGGGTCAGCCCGGCGTGCGCCCGGTACAGGTCGTCGCGCAGCGCCGCGCGGGCCAGCGAGGTCCACCGGTCGGTCCGCGGCAGCGCCAGGATCCGGTCCAGCAGCTGGGCCAGCTGCACCCGGTCGGCCAGGTCGAAGTAGACCTCGGCGACCTCGATCACGCCGCGCCCGGAGTCGGTGGCCACCTCGCAGATGTCCAGCGCCGCGAACGCGGGCGGCATCCCGGCCACCGACACCGCCAGCGCATCCGGCACGCCGGCCGCGACCAGCTCGTCCCGGGTCTTCTCCATCCGGACCAGGTCCACGCCCTTGAGCACCTTGGGCAGGTGCTCCACCACCTCGGCCACCCCGTCCAGGAACCGGAGCCGTTGCTTGGCGATGTCCAGCGGCGGCCGGCGGTTCTGCAGGAACCAGCGGGTGACCCGCTCGGTGAGCTTCCGGCTCTCCAGCCGGATCCGGTCCTGCATGTCGGCGGCCACCCGGTTGTCCAGCGCCTCCACCGCGGCCCAGGTGCTGGCCACGTCGTAGACCTCGGTGGCCACCGTGTGCGCCCGGGCCAGCTCGGCCGGGCTGGCCCCGGTCTCCTCCTGCAGCCGGAACAGCGACGTGATCCCGGCGTTGTTGATCATGTCGTTGACCAGGCAGGTCACCACGATCTCGCGGCGCAGCGGGTGCCGGCCGATCAGCTCGGAGAAGTCGGTGCGCAGCGCCGTCGGGAAGTAGCCGTCCAGCTCCCGGCGCAGGAACGGGTCCTCGGGCAGGTCGGTGGCCAGCAGGTCCTCGGTCATGATGATCTTCGTGTAGGCCAGCATGACGGCCAGCTCCGGCTGGGTGAGGCCCAGCCCGGCCTGCCGGCGCTCGGCGATCTGCTTGTCCGAGGGGAGGAACTCCAGCTGGCGGTCCAGCTTGCCGTCGCGCTCCATCTGCCGGATGTAGCGGCTGTGCACGTCCAGCAGGCTGACCGCCTGCATCCGGGCGGTGGCCAGGGCCACGTTCTGGTCGTAGTTGTGGCGCAGCACCAGCCGGGCGACCTCGTCGGTCATCGTGCCGAGCAGCTGGTTGCGCTGCTTGCCGGTCATGTCGCCGGCGGCCACCACCGAGTCCAGCAGGATCTTGATGTTCACCTCGTGGTCGGAGGTGTCCACCCCGGCGGAGTTGTCGATCGCGTCGGTGTTGATCTTGCCGTCGGCCAGCGCGTACTCGATCCGGCCGAGCTGGGTGCACCCGAGGTTGCCGCCCTCGGCGACGATCCTGGTCCGCAGCTCGCAGCCGTTGACCCGGATCGCGTCGTTGGACTTGTCGCCCACGTCTGCGTTGCTCTCGGTGCTGGCCTTCACGTAGGTGCCGATGCCGCCGTTCCACAGCAGGTCCACCGGCGCGCACAGGATGGCGCGCAGCAGCTCGGTCGGCGTCATCGCGGTGGCACCCTCGCCGATGCCCAACCGGGCCCGCACCGGCTCGCTGATCGGGATCGACTTCTGGGTCCGCGGGTAGACCCCGCCGCCGGGGGAGACCAGCTCCGGGTCGTAGTCGGCCCAGCTGGAGCGGGGCAGCTCGAACAGCCGGCGGCGCTCGGCGTAGGAGGCGGCCGCATCCGGGTCGGGGTCGAGGAAGATGTGCCGGTGGTCGAACGCGGCCACCAGCCGGGTGTGCTCGGACAGCAGCATGCCGTTGCCGAACACGTCGCCGGACATGTCCCCGATCCCGACGCAGGTGAAGTCCTCGTTCTGGCAGTCCACCCCCAGCTCCCTGAAGTGCCGCTTCACCGACTCCCAGGCGCCGCGGGCGGTGATGCCCATGGCCTTGTGGTCGTAGCCGGCCGAGCCGCCGGAGGCGAAGGCGTCGCCGAGCCAGAAGCCGTACTCGGTGGCGATGCCGTTGGCGATGTCGGAGAACGTCGCGGTGCCCTTGTCCGCGGCGACCACCAGGTAGGTGTCGTCGGCGTCGTGCCGCACCACGTGCTCCGGCGGCTGCACCACCCGGCTGCCGTCGCGCACCACCCGGTTGTCGGTGATGTCCAGCAGGCCGCGGATGAACGTGCGGTAGCAGGCCACGCCCTCGGCCAGCCACGCCTCCCGGTCCGACGGGTCGGGCAGCCGCTTGCAGACGAACCCGCCCTTGGCGCCCACCGGAACGATCACCGCGTTCTTGACCATCTGCGCCTTGACCAGGCCGAGGATCTCGGTGCGGAAGTCCTCCCGGCGGTCGGACCAGCGCAGCCCGCCGCGGGCCACCTTGCCGAACCGCAGGTGCACCCCCTCGAACCGGGGCGAGTAGACCCAGATCTCGTACGCCGGCCTCGGCAGCGGCAGCTCCGGGATGGCCTGCGGGTCCAGCTTGAACGAGACGTACGGCTTGGGCCGGGCGGGCTGGCCCGGCTCGGCGGGCTCGTCCGGCTGGAAGTAGTTGGTCCGCAGCGTGGCCTGGACCAGCCGCAGCAGCGAGCGCAGGATCCGGTCGGCGTCCAGGCTGGCCACCGCGTCCAGCTCGGCGGTGACCTGCTCCACCAGCCCGGACGCCTCGGCGTCCCGGCTGCCGTCCAGCGCCGGGTCCAGCCGCACCTCGAACAGCCGCACCAGCAGCCCGACGATGGTCGGGTTGGCCTGCAGGGTCCGTTCGATGTAGCCCTGGCTGAACGTGCTGCCCGCCTGCCGCAGGTACTTCGCCAGCGCCCGCAGCAGCATCGCCTGCCGCCAGGTCAGCGCGGCGCCGAGCACGAGCTGGTTGAACCCGTCGTTCTCGGCCTCGCCGGCCACCACCGCGGCGAACGCCTCCTGGAACCGCTGCCGGCACTCGGCCAGCCGCGGCTCCAGCGCCGGGTCGTAGCGCAGCCCGAGGTCGTACAGCCAGGCGGTCTCGCCGTCGCCGAGGGAGAACGCGTAGGGCCGCTCGTCGACCACCTCGACCCCGAGCCGGGCCAGCACCGGCAGCAGGGTGGACAGCGACATCGCCGGGCCGAGCCGGTAGATCTTGAACCGGCGCTGCCCGGGCACCGTCTCGCCGAGCGGCTGGTAGAGGTTCATGCTGAACCCGCCGGAGCCCGGCAGCGCGTCGATGCGGCGCAGGTCGGCGACCGCGATCCGGGCCGGGAAGTCGGCCCGGTACGCCTCCGGGACCATCGCCAGGTACCGCTCGCGCACCCCCGCGGCCGCCTCCTCGCCGCACTGGTCGACCAGCGCGTCGGCGAAGTCGTCCTCCCAGGTCCGGGTCGCCTCGGTCAGCAGCTGCTCGATGTGCCCGGTGTCGATGGACTTCGGCAGTTCCGCCCGCGGCGGCATCCGGACCACGAAGTGCAGCCGGGCCAGCGCGGACTCGGTGCTGCGCATGGTGTAGTCGATGGCCCCGCCGCCCAGCTCGCGCAGCAGGATGTCCTGCATCTTCAGCCGGACCTGGGTGTTGAACCGGTCACGCGGCAGGTAGACCAGCGCGGACAGGTACCGGCCGTACTCGTCCCGCCGCAGGTACAGCCGCAGCCGGCGCCGCTCCTGCAGGTACAGCACGGACAGCACGATCGGCGCGAGGTCGCGCACCGCGGTCTGGAACAGCTCGTCGCGGGGGTACGTCTCGAGGATCTCCAGCAGGTCGCGGCCGTCGTGGCTGCTCTTTTCCAGCCCGGACTCGGCGAGAACCTCGTCCACCTTCCGCTTGACCACCGGGGTGCGGGTCACGCTCTCGGCGTACGCCGCCGAGCTGAGCAGCCCGAGGAACCGCCGCTCGCCGGTGACCCGGCCGGCCGCGTCGAACTTCTTGATCCCGATGAAGTCCAGGTAGCTCCGCTTGTGCACGCTCGAGCGGGCGCTGGCCTTGGTGATCGTGACCAGCCGCTTCTCGTGGATCTTGGCGCGGACCTCCGCCGACGCCTGCGCGAACGACGCCGAGACCAGCTTGTCCGGCCGGGAGATGCCGAGCCCGGTGCCCGGCACCGTGCGCAGGTGCTCCTCGCCGTGCTCGTCGGTGACCAGGTCGTACTCACGGTAGCCCATGAAGGTGAAGTGGTCGGCGGCCAGCCAGCGCAGCAAATCGGCGGCCTCGACGGCCTCCCCCTCGGGCACCGGGACCTGCTCGGTCTCCAGCGAGGCGGCGATGTCCAGGGCGGCGGTCCGCATCTTCTCCCAGTCCTCGACCACGTCGCGTACGTCGCAGAGCACGCGGACCAGCTCCGCCTGGATCTCCTCCAGCGTGTCCCGGTCGCTCTCCCGGTCGATCTCGACGTGGATCCAGGACTCGACCGCGGCGTCCGCCGGCCGGGGAGCGCTCTCGGTGACGTCGCACACCTCGACCAGGTCGCCGGTGATGGTGCGCCGGACGGCCAGCAGCGGGTGGATCACCAGGTGGATGGCCCGACCCTCGCGGGTCAGCTCGGCGGCGACGGAGTCCACCAGGAACGGCATGTCGTCGGCGACGATCTCGATCATGGTGTGCCCGGAGGACCAGCCCTCGGCCTCCACGGTCGGGGTGTACACCCGGACGCTGGACCGCCCCTGCGGGCGCTTGGCGGCCAGCGAGTAGTGCGCGGTGGCCGCCCCGTACAGGTCGTGCGGGTCGCGGTCGAGCATGTCCTCCGGCGGGACGTGCCGGTAATACTGGGTGAGCAGCGAGGACAGTGCCCCGTCGCGCAGGCCGTGCGCCCCGGGTCCGCCGTGGCCGCGCTCGGCGACCTCCACGGCCTTGGCGAGCAGGTCGCGCTTGGCCTCGATCTTCGCCTCGTCCTGCATGCTCAGCATCATCGCGTCGCCCTCCGTCACGCGCCGTTGCGTGCTCCCTCGGCCCGGTTGCGTGCTCCCTCGGCCGCAGCGCAGCCGCTGCCTGCCGACCATCCCCCGCGTGGGACCAGGATCCCGTGCTGCGCTTGGGCCTCACAACCAGTGGTACCGATATCTGGGATGGATACATCCTCCCCGTTACCGGACCGTCTAGGCGTCCTCCCCGGTGCCCTGTCCGGTGCGTCCGGCCGGCACGGCGCAGGCCGGCCGTCGCCGTGGTTCGACAAAGTTACTCGCTAGTAGGCCAACGTCGCGAGGCAGCCGAGTTCTTCCCCACGACGACCTGTAACCCGAACGGGCGACGGCGGGCTACCCAAGCTCGGCGGGCTGCCGCGGGCGGGCCGGCCCGGGCCGGCAGGTAGCAGACCTCGGTCACCACCATCGCGGGCCCGACCAGCGGCTCGGTGACCTCGTCGAGGAAAGGCCGCGCAGGGAGCAGTCCCGTTGTTCCCGGTGAACCGGGAGTTCCCCGGTCAACCGGGAAGATCGGTCTGGTATTGGGGTGGGTGTCGGATGGCGCGGTAGGATCATGGCGACATCTTCCAGGTTTGCCCGCCGTGGGGGATTTGCACATGACTGAGAGGCCGCCTAGTCGTCGGCAGCAGCGTGCCCGGATCGCCACTGACCTTCGTCGGCGCGGAATGACGTGGGTGCAGATCGCTGAGGACTTCCGGCGGCGTTACAGGGTCAACCCGCGGATTGCCTTCCGCTGGGCGCATGGGTGGAGCCAGCAGGCAGTGGCGGATCGCTGGAATGCGCACTGGCCGGACCAGCCCAAGACCTTGAAGAACGTGTCCTACTGGGAGCAGTGGCCGAGTCCGACCGGTCACGAACCCTCGCTGGCGGTGCTTGACCGGTTGGCCCTGCTCTACGAGTGCAGTGTGACGGATCTGCTCGCCGACTTAGCGGATTACCGGCACCTCGATAGCCCGCCCCGAGCCCAGCCAAGCGGCTCTTCGGCCGCGGACGAGGTCCCCGCGCCGAGGGCGCTCGACCGCGCCGCCGGCGTTCCCAGTCTTGGTCTGGCTGAGCTCTCATCGCCAGATTGGTCAGTAGAGGAGCAGAGAGACGCGATGGAACGTCGTCAGCTGTTGCAGTGGGCCGCCGCGAGCCTGGGCGCTGGAGCCATGGGCCTGGCCCCCGAATCCGAATCCATGCGCCAGTTGCTCGATGGTGTGCTTGCTGGTGAACAACGCAGCTTGGCGGACTGGGAGATCACCTGCGCCGACCACCTGCACGCCTTCCGTACCCGGCCGGCTGTGCAGGCCCGCGATGATCTCGTCGTCGATCTGGTCGCCGTGCACCATCAGCTCGGGGTCGACAGCGCCAGGGCGACCGAGCTGAACCGGATCCTCGCCATGCTGGCCGCAGTGCACGGCAACATCCTGACCCGGCTGGGTGAGCACGGTTCGGCGATCCGCTGGTTGCGCAGAGCCCGCAACGCAGCCGACCTCTCCGGCGACCTGCACCTGCGCGTGCTAACCGCGGGCCAGGAGGCCGTGCTCGGCTTGTACGGGCAGCGCGACCTGCGGACCGTCATCCAACTCACCCACCGGGCCCGGCAGGTCGCCGGCGATACCCCATCAACCGCCCTGGCCAGTCTGGTGTCCACCGAGGCGAAGGCGCTCGCCCTGCTTGGCCGGCATCGGGAAGCCCACCAGGCGTTGAACACATTGACCGACCTGTCCGCAGCCGACCTGACCGCGCCCGGACCGAACTTCTGGACCCCCGACCACGCATATTTCACCGAGAGCTGGGTTTACGCCAGCGCCGGCGACCAGGCCGCCACCACCCGCGCCGCAGAACTCGTTCTGGGTAGCACCAGCGACTACCAGTACCGTGTCAACGTCACGCTCCACCAGGCGATGTGCACCGTCGTCAACGGCGGCACCGATCCAGGCGTACAGCAGGCCCTCACTGTCCTGCACGATGTACCCGCGGCCTACCGCAGCAACATGATCACCGAGACCGGCCGGATGGTGCTCCGCGCGGTACCACTAGACCGTCGAGAACGACCCGCGGTCACCGAGCTACGCGAAGCCCTGGCAAGCGCCCCATCCGACTAGTTCCGATGGCCCACGATCCCGGCGTCAATCAGCACGAGGCTACGCGCAAGGCCGCGATGCGGTGGCGGAGATGCTCGCTGGTCATGCGCTTGGCGGCGGCGTCCTCCGGAGTTTCGGTGGCGGCGCCGTACTGCCACCAGGCTTTACCCGTGGTGCGGTCGGTGACCACGAACCTATCCTTGACGGCCGGGCCCCGCACGATGAGGGTCACAGCCTCACCGTGCGCGGTCACCGAGTGGATCATGCTGTGGTGCAGGGTGTAGGTGTCGCCGGGTTCCTCGATGCGGACAAGCCGGGGCGAGAGTGCTGCAACGTCGATCTGGTCGGTGAAGTCCTGGTCGGTGCCGTAAAGGACGTGGGTGTAGCTGCCTGACAGGATGCGGCTGGTGTAGGTCCAGCGGTCACTGCCCTAAAGATGTGGGTGATTCGGTCGGGTGTGGGCTGGTATGGGTTGGTG
>JBKOWA010000375.1:0-3323 GCA_046724155.1 Actinomycetota bacterium | reverse complement strand
GAATCCACCTCCTGGCGGTCTTCTGCGGTGAGGCAACACTACACAGCACTACCCTCGGAAACTGGTCGTGTCGAGGCGGTACGGGCCAGCTGCCGAAATGAGACCAGTCACAGCGCCTTCTACCCTTGGTGATGTTCGGGTAGGGACCACCACGACCGGGGCATACCGGGCCCGCTGCCGCAGGCCCACCAGGGAGGTGAGGTGCCGTGCCTGAGCCGCTGCGGGTCTGGGTGGACCAGGAGCTGTGCACCGGGGACGGCCTGTGCGTGCAGTACGCCCCCGAGGTGTTCGAGTTCGACATCGACGGGCTGGCCTACGTCAAGGACAGCAGCGGCGAGCTGCAGACCGAGCCGGGCCGCCGCACGGGGGTGCCGGAGCACCTGCGGCTGGAGGTGATCGACTCGGCCCGGGAGTGCCCGGGCGAGTGCATCCACGTCGAGCGGTCCGCCGATGGGGGGCCGGTGGCCGGTCCGGGCGCCGCCCCAGGCTGACCGCTGCGGGTTGACCGGGCCCCGACTGTCCGGGGCACGGCTGGCCGGGTGCGCACTCAGCCGTTGCCGGGCGCGGGTCGGCGCTGCCGGGGCGGCGGGGTGACCCCGTCGGCCAGCCGGCGAGCGGTCACCAGGAACGCGGTGTGCCCCTGCATCCGGTGCTCCGGCCGTACCGCCAGGCCGACAACGTGCCACGGCCTCAGCAACGTCTCGAACGCCTGCGGCTCGGTGAAGCTGCCGTACTCGCGCAGCGCCTCCACCAGCCGGGACAGCTGGGTCACGGTCGCCACGTAGCCGACCAGCACCCCACCGGGCTGCAGCGCCTTGGCGGCGGTGTCCAGGACCTCCCACGGCGCCAGCATGTCCAGCACGACCCGGTCCACCTCGCGGGCGTCGGCACCGGCCAGGTCGCCGACCACCAGCGTCCAGTTCGGCGGCACCGCCCCGAAGAACGTGGCCACGTTGCGCCGGGCCACCTCGGCGAAGTCCGGGCGGCGCTCGTAGGAGACCACGGCGCCGGCCTCGCCCACCGCGCGCAGCAGCGAGCAGGTCAGCGCGCCCGACCCGGCTCCGGCCTCCAGCACCTGGGCGCCGGGGAAGATGTCACCGAGCGCCACGATCATTGCGGCGTCCTTGGGGTAGACCACCTGGGCACCTCGCGGCATGGCCACCACGTAGTCGGCCAGCAGCGGGCGCAGTGCCAGGTAGGCGGTGCCGCTGGTGGCCGTGACCACCGAGCCCTCCGGCGCGCCGATCAGGTCGTCGTGCGCGATCGCGCCACGGTGGGTATGGAAGCTGCGGCCCGGCTCGAGCAGCACGGTGTGCTGCCGGCCCTTGGGGTCGGTCAGCTGCACCCGGTCGCCCGGCCGGAACGGCCCGCGGGGTCGCCCGGTCACCGGGTGGCCTTCGGTCACCGGCCGGCTCCGGCCGGCGGGCGGCTGGTGCCGTCATCGTCCCCGGCGCCGCCGCCTGCTGTGCTGCCGCTGGTGCCCCACCGGCGCAGCAGCACCGCCACGTCGGTGGTGGCCAGCACGCCGACCGGCCGCCCGTCGCCGCCCACCACCAGGTACTCCGAGGCCGGGTGGGCGCGGACGGCGTCCAGCACCGCCTCGCCGGCAGCCGAGTCGGGCAGGGTGAGACCGGGCTCCAGCTGCCGGGACACCTCCGCAACGGTGGTCCACGGCCGGCGCTGCTCGGGCAGCGCGAGCACGTGCGCCTCGGACACCAGGGCTGCCGGACGGCCGTCGCCATCCACCACGACCAGCCCCTGCGAACGGGTCTCCCAGGCCCGGCGCAGCGCCTCGGACACCGGGAGGTTGGCCGGCACCGCCAGCGCGGGCCGGACCAGGTCCGCCACCCGCAGGGCCGGCAGCCGGCTGTGGATCGCCGCGACGGTCAGCGCCTGGCTGGCGCCGACCCAGATGAACGCGGCCAGCATCATGGCCACCGCGATGTTCGTCACCGCGACCCCGACATTGTCCTGCCAGCGGGCGAAGAACACGGCGCCGAGCACCACCAGCGCGGCCAGGCCGCGACCGCACCAGGCCGCGGCCCGGGTCCCGGTCAGCCGGGACCCGGTGACCCGCCAGACCCCCGCGCGCAGCATCTTGCCGCCGTCCAGCGGCAGCCCGGGCAGCAGGTTGAAGGCGAGTACCACCAGGTTGCTCCAGGCCAGCCAGAGCAGCACCTGGCCCGGCACGGTGTCCGGCTCGGTCAGCTGGTACAGCGCCACGCCGGCGCCGGCCAGCAACAGCGTGACCAGCGGCCCGGCCATCGCGATCAGGTAGTCGTCCGCCGGACGCCGGGGCTCCCCCTCGATCTCCGACACCCCACCGAGCAGGAAGATCACCACCCGGCGGACCCGGACGCCGAGCGCCAGGCACATCGCCACGTGTCCCAGCTCGTGCGCCAGCAGGGACACCGCGAGTAAGACCGCGATGCCGAACGCGACCAGGTAGGCGCCGCCAGGGGTGAGCCCCCTGGTGTTCTCCCGGACCAGGTCGGCGTAGGAGAAGGTGATGATCGCGGCGATCACCAGCCAGGACAGCGACAGGTACACGGGCACGCCGAAGAACCGCCCGAGGAGCAGCCCGGCATCCCGCGGCGGTCGTCTCTGCCGCGCTGGTTCAGCCACATCGGTAAATGCTACGGGGCGCAGCGGATCCTCCGCTCCAGGCGTTCTTGACATACCGTGAGGAGACGATGACCACGAGCGGCGACGAGCGCTGGCCGACCGCGCCGGACGAGGCGGACGGCCCCGGTCCGGTTGCGCGGGGCTGGATGGAGCCGCCGTCGCCGCGAGCCGAGTCGGTCAACGGCGAGCCGGTCAACGGCGACTCCGGTCAGCCGCCGAACGGCCGTGCCGGGCTGATCGGCCGCCCGCCGGCCGATCGCGGGCCGGGGCCCGCCGCACCGCTCGCCGAGGGAACGCCGCCCGCGCCGCCGCCCGGGTGGTCGTCCGAGTCATCATCGGGGCTGCCCCGCAGCCGCGGCCGGCATGCCGCACCGGACGTCGGGGAGGATGACCGGCCGCACCCGGCTCCGCCGGCTGGCCGCGGACCGGCGAGGCCGCTACTGAACGGGCCCTCGCTGCTGAACGGCCGCCCGCCCCAGAACAGCCCGGCGGCGCAGAACAGCCCGGCAGTGCAGAACGGGCTGCCGGCGGCGGGCAACCAGGGGCTGCGGGAGCTGCCGCCGGATGACCGTACCGAGCGGATCCCGCCCTGGCGGCCGCCGCTGGGCGAGCCGGCCTGGCCCCGGAAGTTCGACCCGCTGGACGGCCCCACCGAGGTTATCGGCCGGCCGGCGGACCTGCGGGCAGCCCCGCCGGCC
>JBKOWA010000506.1:0-6284 GCA_046724155.1 Actinomycetota bacterium | reverse complement strand
GACAAGCCGGCCGGCACCGTGCTGGGCAGCACCCCGAAGGCGGGCAGCATGGTCCCGCCCGGCACCACCGTCAAGGTGCAGACCAGCAACGGCAAGTCGGGCATGCCCGATGTGGTGGGCAAGCCGGTCAACGAGGCGCAGGTCCTGCTGGCGCAGGCCGGCTACACCAGCGTCAAGGCGCAGGAGGCGCCGCCCGACGACGGCAGCGACTACCCGACCGGCTCGGTATGGAAGACCGACCCGGCCAAGGGCACCCCGGTCACAAAGGACCAGCAGATCAGCCTGTTCGTCGTGCCGCAGAAGCCGGCGACGCCGGCGCCCACCATCAGCAAGGTCGACCCGGCCGGCGGCCCGGCCGCCGGTGGCACCGAGGTGACCATCGAGGGCACCGACCTCGACAGCGTGACGGGTGTGACGTTCGGCGGGGTCGCGGGCGTCAAATTCAAGCTCGAGGGCAATAGCAAGATCACGGTCACCACTCCGGCGCACGCGCCCGCAATTGTCACCATCACACTGGTGCGTGCGGCCGGGAACGTCTCCTCCCAGAACGCGTTCACCTACACAGTCGGACCGTGACCCGTGGTCCCCGATCAGCTGGTGAAGGCGGTGGCGCGCAGGGCGGCGTAGGGGGCGTCGAGAGCGGGCGCGCGGGCACGGGCGGTCGGGTCGCCGCAGGCGGCCAGCCAGTTGGCCAGCAGCAGGTGGCCGTGTTCGGTGAGCACCGCCTCGGGGTGGAACTGCACGCCCTCGATCGGCAGGTCGTGGTGCCGCAGCGCCATCACCTCCCCGTCGGCGGTACGCGCGGTGACCTCCACGGCGGGCGGCAGCGTGCCTTCCGCGACGGCCAGCGAGTGGTACCGCGCGGCGGCGAACGGGGACGGCAGGCCGGCCAGCACGCCGACCCCCTGGTGGTACACCTGTGAGGTGGAGCCGTGCAGCAGCGCCAGCGCACGCGTCACCACCCCGCCGTAGGCCGCGCCGATGGCCTGGTGCCCGAGGCACACCCCGAGCAGCGGCAGCCGGCGGTCGGCACAGGCCCGGACCACCGCCATGCTCGCCCCGGCCCGCTGCGGGGTGCCGGGACCGGGGCTGACCAGCACCCCGTCCACCCCGGCCAGGGCGGCCGGGCCGGCCAGGTCCGGTGCGTCGCTGCGGCGCACCGTGCAGCGGGCCCCGAGCGCGGCCAGGTAGTGGATCAGGTTGTAGACGAAGCTGTCGTAGTTGTCGATCACCAGGATCCGGGGACCGGCGGGCACCGGTCCGGGATCCTCACGGGGTGTGGTCACTGGTCGACGGTCACGTCGTTGAACGGCAGCCGTGGCTCGACGTAGGGGAAGACGACGAAGAACAGCAGTGCGACGACGGCGAGGACCAGGAGCGTGCAGCCGATGATCTTGCCCGGCAGCCCGCCGGGCAGCGTGCGCCAGATCCAGATGTACACGCGTCAACTCCTCAGGACGGGCGGCAGGCCGTTGGACTTCGGCCACGGCCGGCCCGCCAGCTCGGCGTGAATGACCAGCCGCTGCCGGGCGGAGAACCGCGGGTGGCAGGTGGTCAGGGTGAGGAACCGTCCGAACGGCGCCAGCCCGGGGTGGTCCGGGACCGGCCGGATCACGTCGGTGTCGGTGGGGGCGACGATCTCGCGGCCCGGAATGCCGCGACCGTCCGGGACGGCGGGGTTGCCGGTACGGCGGTCACCGAGCACGCGATAGACGTAGTACGACGTCTTGGTCTCGATCACGATCGGGTCGCCGGTCCGCAGCCGGTCCAGGTCCAGGAACGGTGAACCCTTGCCGACGCGGTGCCCGGCGATCGAGAAGTTGCCGACCTGGCCGGGCAGCGCTGTGTTCACGTAGTGCCCGGGCCCCTCGGCCAGGGACGCCTCCGCCGTGCCCTCCACGACGACCCGAACGTAGTCCAGTCCGAGCGCCGGGATGCGGATCAGCGCGATGCCCTGCCCGATGGGGAGGTTGCGGACCTTGGCCCCCGGCTCGTCGACCGTGGGTGACAGCGGGTCCTCGCCGCGGCCCCAGGTGTCGGACAGCTGGTTGGCGAGCTGCCCCTGGGTGTGGCTGGTGAACAGGTCGGTGATCCACAGCTCGTACGCCACGAACAGCAGGATCACCACACCGAACGTGATGAGCGCCTGGCCCACCCCGCGGATGCCGGTGCGGATCCGCTCAATGATCACCTCACGCTGGGTCAGCCCGCCCGCCAGCGCTGGTGCGTCCGCCCGCTCCCCGTCCTCGGCCGAGCCGGCGTCCCCCGTGGCCGCGTAGCCCGTCCCGTTCAGGGTGGCCTTGCCGGTCCCGTTCACGGTCGCCGCCGTGACCACGCCGGCGGGGCCGGCATCGGACGCCGCCCGAGAATGCCGCCGGTCGCCGTCCAGCGCCAAGCCGGCCAGCGGGGTCGAGGGACCAACGGCCGACGAGGGACCAGCGGCGGACGAGGGACCAGCGGCCGACGACGGCGGGACGGCCGTGTGCTGGACCGGCACGGGCCGCTCCGCCGGGATCTGGAACGGTTCGGACGGCTCCGCCCGCTGCTGGCCGGCCCGCCGTGCCGCGCGGCTCGCCCGCTGCTCCTCGCGGAACCGTTCCAGCAGGTGGACGGGGGTATTGTGTCGCCCCACTGTGGTCGTCTCCTAGTTGTTCTCGGCCGACGATACGGCGAAGCCAAGCCGTAGCGGACCGTCGTACCCGGGCAGCGTGACATCCGGCTCATCGGTCACCGCGTATCGCAGGCCGAAGTACTCGACGGCTCGGCGGTACTCCTGAACACCTCCCGAACCGTCCAGTGCCCGGTGCAGCCGTCCCGGATCCCCGATCGCCGTGATCCGGAACGGGGGCGAGTACACATGACCGTAAAGCAACAGGGTGTTGCCCACGCATTTGACCGCTCCGGTGGCGATGATCCGCAGCCCCTGGATGGTCATCGCGTCCGCGGCACCGGCCCACAGCGCGTTCACCACGGCCTGGACGTCCTGCTGGTGCACCACCACGTCGTCGGCGTTGCGGGCGTTCGGCGGCAGGCTGCCGTCCGGCGTGCGCGGTGCGTCGTCCAGCACCACCGTCAGGCCTGGGCCGTGCACCGGCAGCAGGCCGACCGGGCCGGCCAGCTGGTCGGTCAGGCTCCGCATCGCCTTCACCCGGCCGTCGTTCTTCGCCTCCGCCTCGTCCAGGGTGTCGACCTGGTCTTCCAGGGCGGTGACCTGCTCGGAGTAGGTGGTCACCTTGCGCTCGGTCTGGGTGATGAGGCTGGCCAGGTCGGGTCGGCGCGCGGCCCGCAGGTCGGTGCCGCGAGCGGTCTCCGCGCTGGTGCCGAACAGCAACCCGGCCAGCAAGAAGGCGACCGGAACGAGGACGGGCCAGCCTCGGTCTCCGAACCTGCCACCCATGTGCTCCCACCCCTCCTTGACTTGCGTCTACGCTAGCTCGGACATCTGGTTCGAGGAGCGCACCGTGCCCAAGTCAAGGGTCCGCAAGAAGACCGTTTACACTGCGCCGGCGGAGGTCATGCCGTCGGCCGCGACCGTCCGGAAGAAGAAGGGCCCGAGCCCCACCTGGTATCCGGTGCTGATCACCGTCCTGCTGGTCCTCGGGCTGGCCTACATCGTGGTCAACTACCTCGCCGGAGAGCGCGTCCCGGTGATGAAGTCCCTCGGCGGGTGGAACTTCGCCGTGGGCTTCGGGCTGCTGATCGCCGGCCTCGGCCTGGCGGTGCGCTGGCGCTGACCAGCACAATCCCCCAACCGAGTGGCATTACACGATTGTCATTTCATCAACAGCGCTGTCCACAGCTGTGGAGAACTTCGGGAGCCTGCGGGTGCTCTGGTCTGTGCGGGGAGCCGAGACCGCACTGGCGGCCGCCGGTGGGCTGGCGCTGCTGGGGCTGATCTGGCTGGTCGATGCGCCGGGACGGCTGCTCGGGGCCGTCGCCGGCCTCGGACTGCTGGCGCTGGCCGGATCCGACCTGCTGTGGCGGCCGCGGCTGGCGGTCGACGACACCGGGATCACGGTGACCACCCCCGGCCGGCGGGCACGGCTGCCGTGGGCGGAGGTGACCGATCTTCGGGTGGACCAGCGGCGCCGCTTCGGCCTGACCAGCCGCACCCTGGAGATCGATCTCGGGGATGACCTGATCGTGCTCGGCCGGCGGTCGTTGGGCGCCGACCCGCGGGACGTCGCCGCCGCACTCGCCGCCCGCAGGCCATGAAGATGCCTCAGCCGGGCAGCAGCTGCAGCTGCCCGGTCCGGACGGCGACCAGCATGGCCAGCACCAGCACCATGCCGCCGAGCCCGAGCAGCTGCACCAGCAGCTGGTTGCGGCCCCGGGGCGCGTACACGATAACCACCGCGGCCAGCGTGCCGACGAACAGCCCGCCGAAGTGGGCGAACTTGCTGATGTTGGGGATGGCGAAGGTCACCACGATGTTGATCAGGATGACGGTGATCATCGACCGGTAGTCCAGCCCGGCCCGCTGCGCCACCACGACGTAGGCGCCGAACAGCCCGAAGATCGCCCCCGAGGCGCCGACTGTGGGCGCATGCGGGTTTCCGAAGAGGTACACCGCCGTTGACCCGCCGAGGCCGGCGATCAGGTATAGGGCAAGGTACCGCCAGCGGCTGAACACCGGCTCCAGCGCGACGCCGACCACGCCGAGCGCCAGCATGTTGACCACCAGATGCCACGGGCCGTAATGCACGAACATCGAGGTGAGCAGCCGCCAGTACTCGTGCTTCAGGGCCACCGCGGGCGGCCACAGCGCGAGCCGGTTGAACAGCGAGGAGCCGGAGTTGTCGCGGAACCCGCCCGAGCTGCTCAGCGCGGTGAGCACGAACGTCACGCCGCTCAGCGCGGCGAGCACGATGGTGACCAGCGCACCGTCCACGACCCTGCCGCCGTACGGGGCGGCCGCGCGGCGCGCCCCGACGTTCCCCTTGGCAACGCAGTCCGGGCACTGGAAGCCGACGGCGGCCGGCCGCAGGCAGTCCGGGCAGATCGGACGCTCGCAGCGGGTGCAGGCGACGCCGGTCTCCCGGTCGGGGTGCCGGTAGCAGCGCGGCAACGCGACCGCCTCCGCGGGCGGGCCCCCCTCGGCGCTCATCGCGACCGTCAGGCGCCGGCGGGCTGGATCTCGACGGACTCGAGCACCACATCCTGTACCGGCCGGTCGTTGCGGCCGGTCTGGGTCGTTGCGATCTTGTCCACCACGGCCCGGCTGTCCGCGTCGGCGACCTCGCCGAAGATGGTGTGCTTCCGGTTCAGGTGCGGGGTCGGGCCGACGGTGATGAAGAACTGCGAGCCGTTGGTGCCCGGCCCGGCGTTGGCCATGGCCAGCAGGTACGGCCGGTCGAAGCGCAGATCGGCATGGAACTCGTCGCCGAACTGGTAGCCGGGTCCGCCGCGCCCGCTGCCGAGCGGGTCACCACCCTGGATCATGAACCCGCTGATCACCCGGTGGAACACGGTGCCGTCGTACAGCCGGGCGGTGGTCTGCTGACCGGTCCGCGGGTCGGTCCACTCCCGGCCGCCCGAGGCGAGCTCCACGAAGTTACTGACCGTCTTCGGCGCGTGATCGCTGAAAAGCTCCAGGCGGATGTCGCCGAAGTTGGTGTGCAGGATGGCGTGCTGGCTGGCCACTCAGGCTCCTCCGGTCGGCTTCGGTGCCGTACTGGGATGACGCCGCCATCCTCTCACGGCATTCAGTGGATCTTGCTCGCCACCGCCACGGCGATGTCGCGGGCCTCCAGCGAACTCTGCTGGTTGATGAAGACCTGCAGCAGGTAGCGGTCCTTGCTGGCGGCCAGGTTGGTGCCATCGGCAACGATGGCCACCACGGCGTGGTCCCCGACGTCGACCGGGTTGGCGCTGCGCCCGAGGAGGGCCACCGCGCGCTCCTCGGCGGCCAGCGCCGTGGGGAAGGCCGTCACCCGGATGTCGATCGCCTTGCCGCCGTCCGGCCGGTACAGGGTGCAGCCGGGGTACGGCCGGGTGCTGGTGACGGTGCTGCGCGCCAGGTGCTGCCCGATGGTCTGCATGGCAAAGTCCCGGCCGAAGTACGGGCAGGCACCATCCTGGGTCACCACCGGCGTGGTCGGTCGGGCGGGCGTCGCCCGCACCGGGCTGGTGGTGGCCGGCTCGCCGATGGACGGCTCCAACCCGGAGCCCTCCGAACTGCCGCCGGAACCCCCGGGGCCGCCGCAGCCGGCCAGCAGCGCCGCTACGGCGACCACCGCGGCCACGGCGAAGTTGGTCCAACGACCAACGAGCAGCCGACGCCA
>JBKOWA010000560.1:0-1907 GCA_046724155.1 Actinomycetota bacterium | reverse complement strand
GCACCAACCCTTGACGCAGGGCTGGCCCGACCTCGTGGCGCGGTAGCTGCGGATCGGCCGCGAGCCTGGCCCTATCAGCCTCGCGGGATGCTGCACACTGAGATCGTGGACGACCTTCCCCAGGACGACCTGCTCGCCGCGACCCCCGAGATCGCCGCTCGCCTCGCCGGTGTCACCGTGCGACAGATCAACTACTGGCGGGAGATCCGGCTGATCGAGCCCGCGGTCGTCCGGCGGATCTCTACCCGCAACGAGGTGCGGCTGTACGACTTCGCCGGCCTGGTCGAGCTGCGGATTGTCGCCGCGCTGCGCCGCAAGCTGAGCCTCCAACACATCCGCGAAGTGATCAGCCGGCTCCGCGCCAGCTACGACCGGCCGTTGACCGAGCTTCGCTTCGCCGTCCAAGGGCACCACCTGTACTTCCAGCACCCTGACGGCACCTGGGAAGGTGGCAAGCAGCCCGGCCAGATCGTCCTCGCCGAGGTCATCATGCTGGAGGAAGTCCGCGCCGATGTCCGCCGCACGGCCGCTGACCGCAGCCGCGAACCCGGCCGCGTCGTGAAACGCCGCAGGGTGCACGCGTCGAAGCCGACCTTCGCCGGGACCCGCATCCCGGTCTCGGCCGTCGAAGCGTTCCTGCACGACGGCGCCTCTGACGACGACATCCTCGCGGCCTACCCGCAGCTGACGGCAGCCGACATCGCCGTGGTCCGCAACGCTCGCCCGGTGGCCGGCTGACCACCCCTGCCACCTTGCGGTTTCTCCTGGACAACGACGTCGCCGTTACCGTTCGGCGCATCCTGCTCGACGCGGGCCACGAGTGCTGGACGGCGGCCGAGGCGAACCTCCACGACGCGCCAGACGACGCCCTCGCCGTCTACGCCGCCGACCGCGGCGCGGCCCTGGTCTCTCACGACGCCGAGTTCGCTCGTCGCAGACGGCAGAACACGATCGGACAACACGTCTGGCTCCGCTGCCTCGAGCCACGCGCCCCGGCCGTACTCAACCAACACCTCACCGAGGTCGTAGAAGCGCTCAGTCGGATGCCCGACGTCATCATCGAGGTGCGCCCCGAACGCCTCATCATCTCACCGCCACGATGGGCATGACCGCCGGAGTCAGCACCAGGACATCGCCGAAGACCTTCCGCGTCGCGGCATGAGAGTGCGCTTCGGGGGGACGCCCGCCGGTTCCGAAGCCGGACCGACGGGCGTCGCGTCTCGCGCCGGGCGGAGACACCTGACAGAGTGAACCGGTGCTGAGTCAGGTGGCTGACGGTGTCTGGGTCCGGCAGAGCGAGTGGGTCTGGAGCAATGCCATCGTGGTGCGCGGGGAGGGTGGGTTGGTCCTGGTCGATCCCGGCATCGATGGTTCCGATCTGAACCAGCTCGCCGATGACCTGGACCGGCTCGGCCTTCCGGTGGTCGCCGGGGTTCTCCACCCATCCCCACTGGGACCACCTGCTGTGGCATTCCCGGTTCGGTGACGTGCCGCGCTACGCCACCCCCGCCGGCGCCCACACTGCGGGTGAAGCCCGAGAGCGGGCGCAGCGGCTGGCGGCGGAGAGCGCGTCGGGTGTCCCTCTCGAGCTGATCGGGCTGGTCACCCCGCTGCCTGCGGACGGGGGACCCGTGCCGGGGCAGATCGTCGAGCATCAAGCGCACGCCATCGGCCACGCCGCGGTCCTCTTCGCGGACCGCGGCGTCCTACTCGCCGGCGACATGCTCTCCGACGTGTTGATCCCGCTCCTCGACCCTCGCCGGCCCGATCAGGTGGGCGCCTATGAGACGGCACTCGACCGGCTGGGTGAGGCCGCCAGGCACGTCGATGTCGTGGTCCCCGGCCACGGCGCCGTTGCCGAGGGTCCCGAGGTGGCGGCCCGCCTGGCCGCCGATCATGCCTACATC
>JBKOWA010000073.1:0-3647 GCA_046724155.1 Actinomycetota bacterium | reverse complement strand
CACCAGCGGAGCGCTGACCGCGACGTCGACCACCAGGCGCGGCGGCAGCCCGAGGTCGGCCCACACCCGTGCCGGTGGGTGCGGCGGGTCCTGCCGGACCACCCGCAGCAGCACCGCCCAGCTGGTCCCGGCCAGCGAGCCGACCCGGCAGTCGGCCGGCAACGCCTCTCCCGCGAACGCCATCCGCAGCACGTCCGACAGCAGCCGGTGCTCCAGCGCCGCGTCGCCGGCCCACGCGGTGACCAGGTAGGACAGCTCGTACCGGCGCGGCGGCGGCTGCCGGCCGAGCACCCGGCCGCGCTCGTCCCGCACGTCCTCCCAGTCGGCGGCCCGGCCGTCCGGCTCCTCCCGCAGGTTGTACAGGAACGCGTTGACCACCTGCTTGCCCGGCGGCGCGTCCACCCACGCCAGGCAGGGTGCCTCGAAGCTGACCGTCGTGCCCTCCGGGAGGTGCCGGGTCAGCATCGCGGCCAGCGAGGCGTCCACGTCGTCCAGCACAGAGCCAGTCTGGCCGGGGCGCCGCCGGCCGAGCCAGGGGTCGCCGGGCGTCCGGACGGTCCGGCCCGGCCGCCCGATCGGGCACCGTGCGCTGCCCCCGATCCCGCCCGGCGGCCAGTGCTGGCCCGGCGCGGAACTTGTCAGGCTGCGAGGTGGCCCGGCAGGGGGGCGCTCCATGCCGGCATGTCAGAGCTGTTCTCGAGTGGGAGGGCCGATGCCCAATTACCTCGCGCCCGGTGTGTACATGGAGGAGGTCTCTTCCGGTTCGAAGCCGATCGAGGGCGTCGGTACCGCCGTTGCCGCGTTCGTCGGGTTCGCCGGGAAGGGCCCGGCCAACGAGCCGGTGCTGGTCACCAACTGGACGCAGTTCACCCAGACCTTCGGCGAGTTCGTGGAGGGTTCGTACCTCGCGCACTCGGTCTACTCGTACTTCCTCAACGGTGGTGGCGTGGCCTACGTGGTCCGGGTCGGCGGCGCCGGTGGCAACGGCAAGGGGCCGGATGCGGTGGCACACGTCGAGCTGCCGGCGGCCACCGACGCGCAGCGCCCCGCGTTCGCCGTGCAGGCGCTGGACGCCGGCACCGGCGGGGACGACATCTCGGTCGAGGTCCAGGACGCGTCGGAGCCCGGCGAGGACACCTTCAAGCTGGTCGTGAAGAAGGCCGGCAACCCGGTCGAGACCTACGACAACGTCACCACCCGGCGCGGGCCGAACAACGTCATCACCCAGGTGCGCCAGCAGTCCAAGCTGATCCGGATCGAGGAGGTCAAGGGCAAGGCGCTCGCGGTGCCGGCCAAGGGGTCGCAGGTGGCGCTCGCCGGCGGCGCCGGGGCACCGGCACCCGGCGGCAAGGTCACCCCGGACGCGTACGTCGGCAACTCCGCCGACCGCACCGGGTTCGGCGGCCTGGAGGCGATCGACGAGATCACCATGCTCGCGGTGCCGGACCTGATGGCGGCCTACCAGCGCGGCATGCTCGACGACGACGGACTGAAGGCCGTGCAGCTGGCCATGATCGCGCACTGCGAGCTGATGGCCGACCGGGTCGCCATCCTGGACGCGCCGCCCTGCATGAACGCCCAGCAGGTCAAGGACTGGCGGGTCGACACCGCCGGCTACGACTCCAAGTACGCCGCGCTGTACTGGCCGTGGGTCAAGGTGATGGACCCGCTGTCCGGCAAGCCGATGTTCATGCCACCGAGCGGCGCGATGGCCGGCATCTGGGCCCGCAACGACGCCACCCGCGGCGTGCACAAGGCGCCGGCGAACGAGGTCGTCCGGGGCGCCCTGTCGCTGGAGCTGAACATCACCAAGGGCGAGCACGACCAGCTCAACCCGGTCGCGGTGAACTGCATCCGGAGCTTCCCGGGGCAGGGCATCCGGGTCTGGGGCGCGCGCACCCTGTCCTCCGACCCCGAGTGGCGCTACCTGAACGTGCGCCGCCTGTTCAACTACGTCGAGACGTCGATCCTGCGCGGCACCAACTGGGTGGTCTTCGAGCCGAACGACCACAAGCTGTGGGACTCGGTGAAGCGCACCATCACCATGTTCCTGCGCCGCGTCTGGCGGGACGGCGCGCTGTTCGGGCGCACCCCGGCCGAGGCGTTCTTCGTCAAGTGCGACGAGGAGAACAACCCGCCGGAGAACCGGGACGCCGGCATCCTCACCGTCGAGCTCGGGATTGCGCCGGTGAAGCCGGCCGAGTTCGTGGTCTTCCGCATCTCGCAGTACGCGCAGGGCGCTGCGCTCGAGGAATAGGAGTAACTGATGCCTGGCGGTCTGAGCCCCCAGCAACCCAACGACGCGCTCACCGCGGCGCGGTTCTCCATCACCATCGACGGCTACGAGATCGCCTCGTTCTCCGAGCTGGCTGGCATCGTGACCGAGGTCGAGCCGGTCGACTTCCTGGAGTCCTCCGACAAGGAGGTCATCTTCAAGAAGCTGCCCGGCAAGGCGAAGCCGCCGCACGTCACGCTCAAGCGCGGCAAGAACTCCGGCATGGAGCTGTGGATGTGGCACGAGGCGGTGCTGCACGGCGACATCGTGGCGGCCCGCAAGTCCTGCTCACTGGTCATGTACAACTACGACGGCAAGCCGGTGGCCCGCTACCACCTGATGAACGCCTGGCCATCGAAGCTGGAGATCGGCGCCCTGAAGGCCGGCGCGTCCGAGGTGCTGATGGAGACGGTGACCATCGTCTGCGAGCACCTGCAGCGGGTGTCGCCGTGAGCAGTTCCCGCGTGGACGCATCGCACGCCTCGTTTCCGCGGGAGCCCGCATGAGCACCACCATGACCGAGGCGGGCCCGGGGCTGCGCACCGAGTACCCGTTCACGCTGCCCCGAGGGTACGTCGACGAGCACGGCCAGGTGCACCGGCAGGGGGTGATGCGGCTGGCCACCGCCCGGGACGAGATCGGCACCCAGACCGACCCCCGGGTCCGGCAGAACCCGGCCTACCTCACCGTGCTGCTGCTGGAGCGCACGGTGACCAAGCTGGGCACGCTGCCCGCGGTGGACACCTTCGCGGTGGAGAGCCTGTTCGCCTCTGACCTGGCGTTCCTGCAGGACCTGTACCGCCGGATCAACTCCGAGGGGCACACCGAGGCGGGCGTGGCCTGCCCGTCGTGCGGTCACGAGTTCACCGTGGATATCGCGGGTGATGCCCCGGGGGGATCGTGACGTACGCGGCCGACCGCTTGTGGGAGGAAGTCGCGTACGTCGCCTATTACCTGCACTGGCCGCTGGACCAGATCCTCGATCTGGAGCATCCGGTGCGGGAACGCGTCATTGCCGAGATCGGAAAGATCCACACCCAGCAGGGTGCGGACGCAGAGAGCTGGTGACGGTTCGTGCGCTGGCCGTTTCGACGCCGCGACGGCGGGCGTCCGGTTGCGGGAGGGGTGGCCACCGAGGGTGGCGCCCCGGCCCCGCCCCCCGCGCCGCGCCCGCACGCGGACTGGGCCAGGCTGCCCGCGCTGCAGGCCACCGTCTCCACTGCGCCGCCGCTGGTCGCGGCTGCGCCGCTGGCGCAGCCGCAGATCAGCGGCAACCGGTCGCTGATTCAGCGACCGGTGCCCCGGATCGACCCGGCGGACGTCCCCCGCGGCCGGGCTGAGGGGTTGACCAGCGTGCTGCCGGCTCCAGGGC